>JAGVHM010000157.1 GCA_020056545.1 bacterium | reverse complement strand
TAGCAACATCATTTCGATTGAAAAACCGGCGCTACCCACCCGGCAGAGCTCTCAAAGAGCACCAAAAACAGCCTTCGCCTCCTCCTCGAACCTTGAATCCAGGTAATCGAATACGGATCTTCCATCCAGGTCGCGAGCGACAAGTTCGTCGCTGTACGCGAGCACAATGTCCGCCGACAGGCCGTTTTCAGAAAGCTGGCGCGCAAGAAGGGCCAGGTTTCCGGGCCGGACCTTATTGGCGACGATCCTGGCGCTCCTGATCCCAAGATCCGGCAACATGCGCAGTATCCGCTTCGCGGTTTCCACCGACCTCATCCCGGGCTCGACGACGATCAGAAGAAGGTCAAGCCCTTCCACCACGGCCCTGCCGAACGCCTCGAGTCCCGCCTCCAGGTCGAGGATCACGGATTCGTCCTTGCCCAGCACGACCTTGCTCACCAGCGCCCGTACGAATGCGGTCTGGGGGCAGAAGCACCCCTCCCCGGCGGACTCTATGGTGCCGACGGGAAGGAGCGAGACGCGGTCAGTAACTTTCAGCGCGTGCGATTCGATGAGATCCACGACGCTCGGGTTAAGCAAAAACATCCCTCCCGGCTCTCCGGTCGAACCGGTCCGCTCGGCGACAAGCTCCTTGCGATGAACCAGGGGAGATGCGGCGCCGGCGGGGACGCCAAGAGCGTTCGCCAGGTTCGGATCGGAGTCGAGATCGACCAGGAGGACCTTCTGGCCGTCTTCCGAAAGGATTTTCGCGAGTAGCACCGAGATCGTGGTCTTGCCGGAGCCGCCCTTGCCGGCCACCGCGATCTTCAGGCCCATGAATGGCTTCTCGCCGCGAGAAGGGGGGCAAGCCCGATGTCGAGCCGTCCTTGAAACAGGTCGCTTAAGTCCTCACGCGTGAATTTCTTGAGAACGGCCGGCGCGAGCCCCCTGAGATCTTCGGGGTCGCCTACAAACTGGATTCCAATCACCGTCCGTCCCTCGACGGTTGCTCGTGCGAAGCTTCTCCCGATTCGGAAGTCCGCACGGTCGCTCCCGTCGATGTCCCCGATCCGAGCGGCGATGAGGGGATCGATCTTCACAACGTTTCCGATGAAGGAAGGCGGGCACAATGCATTCTCCCCGGCGATGTTCATTGCGGCGATATCTCCCTGCACGCGGGCGTTCTGCGCGAGCTGGCCGACCTCCCGCCTGCCGGTGACGGTTTCAAAACGGACGACGTCTCCCGCCGCATAAATCCCCCGATCGGCGGTTTCCATCCGATTATCGACGGCGACCCCCTCTCCGTCCGCCGGGCCGTTTTCCATGAACACGGTGTTCGGCGTGACCCCGGTTGCGATCACCACGACGTGGCAGGGGATGGTGTTTCCGTCGGAGAGGCGTATTTCCCGGGCGATCGCGCCTTCGCATTCGACGCCGGCGATCTTCGTGCCCGTATGGATGCGCAGATGGCGTCGCTCCGCGAGGATCGGGTGGAGCTTTTCCGCCACATCCTCTTCCAGCATTGTTGCAAGGATCCTCGCGCCGATCTCGATGACCGAAACGGAAACGCCGGAACTTTTAAGCGCCTCGGCGAGCAGCATGCCGACCCTGCCCGCGCCGATAATGGCGACCCTCGTTGCCCCCTTCTCTATAAAACCTTTGAGCGTCTTTGCGTCCGCTATCCGCTTCATCGTGATGACGTTTGCACAGAGTTGCTCTACTTCCTTGAGTTCCCCGGGGATCCAGGGGCTCGCGCCCGTGGCGATTAGCGCCTTGTCGAATTCCATCGTCTCGCCGTTTGAGAGCAGGGCGATCCTGTTTTTCGCGGAGAGTTTTTTCACCTCGGCGCCCGGCCGGAGGGAGACGCGCAATCCCGCGTAGTCCGCCTGATCCAGGAGGAATAGATCGGCCTCGCTCTTTTTCCCTGCGGCAAGCTCGGGCAGCAGGTGCGGCACGTAGGCGGGGCAGGGTTCCGCCGATACCATGGTGACGGAAACCCCTTGTTTCGACGCAAGGGTCCTCGCGGCCGCAAGTCCCGCGTACCCGTTGCCGACGATCAAGACCCGTTCCATGGGGGCGCCCGTTCTCCCGTGATCCCGCGGTCAGACCTGCGCCAGGCCGAGCGCCTGCCGCTTTTCACGGATGTGCGCGATGATCCCCGCCGCAGCTTTCTCCGGGTCCGTTTCGACCAGCGCCTTCCCGCCGTTGATCCCGGGAAGTTTTTCAGTGAGAAGATCGACTGCGAACGGGCTGCCGAACACCCTGGGCGGCGGCGCGACATGGACCAGGATCCCGGCCGCGAGGAAGAAGCTCCCGATCGAGATCGCCTTCTCCGTGATGAATTCCGGCGCCGATCCCGCCACCGGCAGCTGGCTGATCTCGATGCCGATTTTGTCGGCGAGGGCGGCCAGCAGGTCGTAGATGCGGGAGTTGTCCACGCACGAGCCCATGTGAAGGACGGGCGGAAGCGGCGCGCCCAGTCCCGCGGCCTTTCCCAGGGCGGCAAGGACGCCCCGGAGTTTTTTACCGGCGTATTTTTCCGTTGCCTCCGATGTCAGGAATCCCGCCTGGGCGAGTATATGGTTCGTGCACCCGGTCGTGACAACAAGGACATCGTTACGCAGGAGCTCGGCGACCATCCTCTCGGTCATCGAGGATTGCCGAAGCTTCGGGTTGGGACAGCCGACGACCCCGACGGCTCCGAGGATATCGCCTGAAACGACGGCGTTCACCACGGGGGCAAGCGGGTCGTGCGCATCGACGGCGGAGAGCACGGATACGAGGGCCTCCACCGATATCCCGGTCAACATCTTCGCGCTCGCTTTCGGAATGCAGGTCTCCACGCCCCCTGCCTTTCTCTCCCGGAACGCCGCGATGCCGTGACGCAGGATCTCCTTCGCACGCTCGTCGGCGGTTTCCGGGTGGAACTCGACGTGTATCGCCTCGGGGTTCCTGACGAACGGCACGGTGGTGATGAACCTGGTCTTGTAGCACTTCGCAAGGGTCGCAAGGCTGGGCCATATGCATTGAACGTCCACGACCATCGCGTCGATGGCGCCGGTAGTCAGGAACAGCTCGGCCTGGGCCAGGTGGCCCGCGTAGGAGGCGCCGGACCGGGTGGCGAGCTCGTTGCCGATGCAGCAGATGCCGACGACGTTGATCCGATCCGCACCGGCGGCCGTTGCCTCGCCCTCTATCTTGTCCGCCCACTCGACCAGCTTCGAAGCCATTATCGGGTTGTGCCCGTGGCAGGCGATGTTGACGGAGCCGTCCTTGATCACAGCGTAGTTGGCGGAGACCACTTTCGGCGAAGGAGTGCCGAAGAGGATGTCGGAGATGTCGGTCGCCAGCATAAGACCCGCGAAGTTGTCCACAATCCCCATCCTTAAGGTCGCCACCCACAGGTTCATGGGGTCGGCGTCGTTCCCCATCGAGGTCCGGTGCATCGCGGTCTCTATCTCGTTGTGCGGGTTTGAGACGATCAGCCCAAGCTTTTCCCACTTCTCGTATTCCTTCTTCGAGGCCCGGCCGCGGATCCAGTTCATCGGCTTCCCGTCCTGCCTGCCGAAGTCCTCGATCGCCTTGCGGGCAACGTCGGCGGCGATGGCGTCCACGGTCCGTCCGTCGGTGCCTACACCCAGCCGCGACGCGACGGAGAGAAGCTTCGCCTCGTCGCGAATCCGGTATGCGGGCGCCTTCCCCTCCGCCACATCCAGGAGCAGGAGGACAAGCTCGCGGGCGTGGCCCACGTGGGAAGAGGCGCCGCCGACGGCCGCCCGCAGGAAATTCCGGGCCACGATTACGTCTGCGTTCGCTCCGCAGACCCCCAGCTTCGGCCCGCTGTCGAACGGGTCGATCCTGCACGGCCCGAGGTAGCAAAGGGTGCAGCAGGTCCCCAGCTCCCCGAACCCGCACTGGGGCATCATTTTTTTCAGGCGGTCCGTCCCCAGCTGGATGTTCTCCCTCTCCGCCTTCCGAAGGAGCTCGATGTCTCCCGGATTTGCGAAATCCGTCCGTCCGGCCTTGTCATCCATGAGCCATCTCCTTCCGCATCTCGAGGATCAGTTCGAGGGAGGACCTTTCATGCGAAGCAACCGCACCCGCCTGGGCCAGTGCGGCCGCCTCCCGCGCGGCGGTTTCAAGTATCTTCTTTGCGGTGATCTCGTCGAAGTCGGTGAACAGAAGCGCCTTCGTGGGGCAGCCCGACACGCATGCGGGTTCGAGCCCCTCGCGCAGCCGGTCCCTGCAGCCGTCGCACTTATGTGCCTTCTTCCGGTCGAAGGAGAGCCGGACGGCGCCGTAGGGGCAAACGAGCAGGCAGGTGAAGCAGCCGATGCACTTTTCCTCCCTGACCTGCACCGTGCCGGTCGCGGCGTCCTCCGCGATGGCGCCCACGGGGCATGCCAGCAGGCATGGAGCGTTTTCGCAGTGCACGCAGCGTACGGGGACATTCAGGCCGGGTGTCCATGAGACCTTCACCCGCGAGAGGCTCGGCGGCGACTCGAAGATCGCCGAGTAAAGGTCGCCGGAGCGGGAGTGAGCGATGGAGCATTGCAACTCGCACGTCCTGCATGCGGTGCATTTGCGCGGGTCGAGTGCGACTTTTTTCATGGGGCTTTCTCCCCTTGGAGCGGACGTGGGAAAACGCGGTACACACATCATCCCTCCGTCGGCGAACGGATGTCAAACGCAATGAAGGAAGAAATGCGCCGTTCTCTTTCCGCGAGGCGCCGAGCTCCCCATTCGACGGTAATTCCCGGTACAATGATTGGAAAATATCAGGAGGCCGGTTCGCATGCTTATGCCTTATAAGGGGGTCCTCCCCGCATGCGATCCGAGCGTGTTCGTCGCGGATACGGCGAGGGTTACCGGCGACGTCGAGATAGGGGAAGACTCGAGCGTCTGGTTCGGCACGGTCATCCGGGGCGACATAAACCGGGTCCGGATCGGGAAGCGCACAAACGTGCAGGACAACTGCACCCTGCACGTGACCCATGCGTGCTCCCTGGAGGTGGGGGACTCCGTGACGTTCGGGCACGGGGCCGTGGCGCACGGATGCGTCATCGAGGACTTCTGCATGATCGGGATCGGCGCGATCGTGCTGGACGGCGTGGTGATCGGGACGGGAAGCGTGATCGGGGCAGGCGCCGTTGTCGCTCCGAGGACGATTATTCCTCCGCATTCCCTGGTGATGGGGGTGCCGGGGAAGGTAGTGAAGACCCTTGCGCCGGAATCGGCCGTCGCCAACCGGATCACCGCCGACCATTACGTGGACTACGCGCAGACTTACCGGAAGGGATAGCCCGCATTTCTCACCAGGTTTCGTCGCGAGGCGGTGGAGACGGGTATGGATACAAGGCGTCGCGACCGAGGGCGCCGCAGGCGTAGTTGAAACTACGTCGAGGAGCCCGACCGAGCGCAACGCAGTAGACATGCCCGTATCCGCCGCCGCAGCAGAAGCTTGGTGAGAAATACGGGCTAAGGGGGGGAGATGGGGCGGATCGAGGAGGTCTGGAACGCTGACCGGCTGATCGGGGATTTCGGGATGAAGCTCCTGGAGGCGCGGGAGGGGTACGCCCGGGTATCGGCGAAGGTGGAGGAGAGGTTCCTGAACGCCCACAACATCGGCCACGGTGTGCTTCTCTTCGCCGTCGCGGACGTCGCGTTTGCGCTGTCGGTAATTTCCGTGGAATACGCGGTGGGGGTCCAGTACAGCATGAACGTCGTCAGGGCGGCGATGCCCGGCGATGAGGTGATAGGGGAGTCCCGCATTTTCCACAAGGGACGGCAGCAGATGGTCTGCGAGCTTACGGTCACGGACGGGAGCGGCCGCGTCCTCGCGCGGGGGCAGGCAACCGCTCTCCCGGTATCCCGCTCGGCCTACGTGGAAAAGCAGCCGGAGGGGAAATCCGGGTAG
>JAGVHM010000212.1 GCA_020056545.1 bacterium | reverse complement strand
TCCCGCAGCCCGGCATCCGTTTTCGCTCCCGCCTCCGGAAAGACGGGGTCCATGCTCCTCGAAACCCAGCGGCCGGACGTGCGGGACCGGTATTCCTACCTGCTTGCGGACCCCGAGAGGATCCTTTCCACGGATCGACTGGAGGAAGTCCCTTCCCTCCTGGAAAAAGCGGCGGCGTGGCAGGCCCGGGGATTTCCGGTCGCGGGATATCTCGCCTACGAAGCGGGGTACGCCCTGGAGAAGGCCTTCGATTCCGCCGGCGGCGACGCATTCCCCTTTCCCCTTCTCTGGTTCGGCGTGTACCCGGGGCTCCTCCGGTTCGACCACCTGAGCGGGCGGTGGGAGCCGGGCGGCCCCTGCGCCCTTCGATTGCCGGACTTTGACGGCGATGCGACGCACCCGGCGCCGTTCGACGGACCGGTCAATCCCGGATTTTCCCTCCAGGAAGATGAATACCTCCACAAGGTGGAGGAAATCCGCCGAGCCATCGCGAAGGGCGACGTGTACCAGGCCAACCTGACCGGGAAATTCACCTTCCCGTTCCCCGGCGACCCGTTCTCTCTTTATCTTCGGTTGCGGGCCGCGCAGCCGGTGCCGTACGGGGCGTTCCTGCGCACGGAATCGGCCTGCATCGTCTCCCAGTCCCCGGAACTTTTCTTCCGCGTCAGGGAAGGGAAGATCGAGACCCGCCCCATGAAGGGGACCGCCCCGCGGGGCCTGACCGAGGTCTCGGACCGAATTGCGGCACGTGCCCTCAAGGCGGACCCTAAAAATCGTGCCGAAAACGTGATGATCGTCGACCTGCTGCGCAACGACCTGGGAAGAGTGTGCCGGACCGGCTCCGTCCGGGTCTCCCGCCTGTTCGAGGTACAGCGGTACCGCACGGTGCTGCAGATGGTATCCACCGTAACCGGGTTGCTCCCGCCGCACGCGACGTTCCTCTCCCTGCTGCGCGCCCTGTTCCCCAGCGGTTCGGTCACGGGGGCTCCCAAGATCGCCTCGATGCGTATTCTGCAACGGCTTGAACATTCGCCCCGCGGGATCTACACCGGAGCGATCGGGATCCTCCTGCCGGGCGGCGACATGACCTTTTCCGTGGCGATCAGGACAGTGACTGTGGAAGACGGGCAGGCGGAAGCGGGGTCGGGCGGAGGGATAGTATGGGACTCGAAACCGCTGGAAGAGCTCCGGGAAGCGCACCAGAAAAGCCGCTACCTCGTGGAGCCGCCGCAAGACTTCGAGCTGATCGAAACGTTCCTGTGGACGCCCGAGGACGGGTTCCGGTTTCTTGCCGATCACATGCGTCGCCTGGCATCATCTGCCAGGTATTTCGGATTTCGCTGCAGGCCCCTGGCGATCCTCGAACGGTTGGAATCCGTCGTCAGGGGCCGACGTCAGGCGGCGAGAGTTCGCCTGCTGCTCCGGCGGGATGGAGAAATCGACATCGTGCTATCCCTGATTCCACCGCCTGGAGCCCAATGCTCTCCGTATCGGATGAAGTTGTCCGCGGCTACCGTCTCCTCCCGGGATCCGTTCATCCGGCACAAGACGACCCGTCGCGCCTGGCGGGACGCGGAGCTGCGGAAAGCGAACGAGGAAGGGTTCGACGAGGTATTGTTCCTGAACGAACGAGGGGAGCTTACCGAAGGGGCGATCACCAACATTTTCCTGGAAATCTTCGGCCGGCTCTACACGCCTCCGGCCGAAAGCGGGCTTCTGGAAGGGGTCTTCCGGCGCCGGATCCTTTCGGACCGGACGATGCGCGCCGCCGAGCGGACGCTGTTCCCCGAGGACCTGGCGAATGCGGACCGGATCTTCCTGACCAATTCCGTGCGGGGGATCGTTCCCGCAACCGCTCCCTCATCTCACTGCGGAGAGCGGTGGAAGGAAGCTCGGTTCACTTCGCTCTCTTGCGCGCAAACAGCAGCGGCAGGATCGGAAAGAGCAGCACGAGGAGATTCGCCGCCGCGGAAAACGTGAACGGGTCGCGGACGCCGCCTGCAGACATGCTGCAACCGCCTCCGCCGGAACCGCCCGGCGACGTCCCCGCGCTTTCCACGGCCGCGGCGCTGGAGGGAGATGCGATAAACGCGTGCGTTTGCCCTGCACCTGTTTCCCCGGACCCCGCCACCTGCCCCGAGTCGCTGATCGAAACCGCCTCCGTCGCATTCCATCCGGGAAACGAGAGTTCTTCATAGCTGGCCCCGGATCTCACGAAACTGCGGCGCCCGGCTGGCGATACTCCGTATCCCGCCACCTGTGACAGGTTGTTCACCGCCATCGCGTTGGAAGAAGACCATCCCGTAGGCGTCATGAAAACATAGAATCCGCCGGAATATATGTAGCCCTTCTCGGTATTCGCCTGGAGGGAGGAAACGGCCACGAGCCCGGATTCGTTGAGCCCGCGGGGAACGACGGAGCTGCTTCCCGGAGGGGAAAGGCTGACGTACCCGCTCCCGGGGAGGAATAGCCTTGCCGTGCCCCCCGAGCTTCCGAGGATCTGCCCCGATGTGTTCGCTCCGGTCACGACGTTGAACCCGGCCAGGATCTGCGGCACGCAATTCCGGGAGATGTATGCTCCCAACGCCCCTGTGCCCGTCACGGCCCCGTCTTCTCCCACTTGGGTAGCTTCGGAAAAAGCCCACCCGGGTGTCGGATCGAGGTAAGCCCCCGCGCGGTAGAGGAACGCGTGAACCTGCCCGTTGATCACTGCGGTCCCGGCCACGTCCCCTTGGCCGTTGACCCAGGAGGCCCTGGCGGAAGTGGCGCCGGGAGGAAGGAGTTCCGTGAAACGGCCTGAGGACCACAGGAATCCACGTTCCCCGGCAACGCTTGTCCCGAAGCCTGCGACATCCCCGAATCCGTTCACGCTGACGGCGCGCGACTCGATCCAGCCTGCCGGGTGTATGTCCTGATAGGTATAAGAGGAGGAGGCCGGGGCCGGGGATATCCAGAGGATTGTCAAAGCGAGCAATCCGCAAAGGGTTGATCTCATCGGTTTCCTTCTTGCGGCCGTTTAATTAATCCAAGTAAAGGCAAATACCGGGCCAGCGGGATGGGGCCTTCAACCAGCTGTTATTACGAGATATTTTCTGCAGACGGGGAGAGGGCAGGGAAACAGTTGGTGTTTGTTTGCCTTTGTTTCCCCTTGTGGGGAAAACATTGCCTATGTCTTGCCGGTCGCCGTCAGATCGTTACCTAGGTAGCTCGCCAGGGAAAACGGCGTAAAACCGAATGCGGAGAAAAATGGCCCGTTATCGCAGACGTTTCCGGCCAGGAGCATTTCGAGCTGGTCTGTGGTCAAGGGAAAATTTTCGAACCGCTCCAGGCGCCGGACGGCGGGGCGCAGAACCGAAAGCGGGACGTGGACCTTGCGTGCGCGATGCCCGAAACGGGCCCCGATCCGGTCGAGCAGATCGTCGTAGGAAACCCTCTCCGGACCGCCCACTTCAAAAGTCCTGCCGCCGGTCTCCGGGCGGAGAACCGCGTCAGCGAACCCTTTCGCCACGTCCCCGACGAACACCGGTTGCAGGCGATACGCACCGTCCCCGGGTACAGGCAGAAACGGCGCCTTGCACAGGAGCCTGCCCATCTCGTTAACAAACCGATCCCCGGGACCGAAGATGACGGAAGGCCGGAATATGGTCCACGAAAGCCCGGATTGCCGTAAATGCTCCTCCGCCCGGCCCTTGGAGTCGGAGTACGCGGTCGGCCCGCCCGCCCGCGCCCCGAGCGCGCTCATGTGCACGAAGCGGGGGATGTTCCAGCGCACCGCGGCATCGACTGCATTGCGGGTGGCGGCGACGTGCATGCGTTCGAACGTGATATTCCTCGCGGGGAACTCCCGGATGATCCCGGCCAGATGCACAACCGCAGTCGTCCCCTGGGCCGCGTTCTCCACGGATTCCCGGTCCGTCACGTCGCCCTGGGTGATACGGCCGCGCTCCCGGACGTCGGCGGGGATTCGCCCTTCAGATCCCGGCCGGACAAGCAGGCGGGGGACCAGCCCCCGGGCGATCAGCGCGCGGCATACGTGCGTGCCGACGAATCCGGTCCCGCCGGTGACCAGAACCTCCCGGTAATCCATGAATGAGCTGTACGCCATACAGGTATGATGCCGCAACCGGTCCCCGCTTTTCATCCCCCTTGCCTCCTCACACTCTTTATGGCATCTACACAACTGGGGGTTCCACAAGATTTACCCTCACACTCTCGACGGAAGGAGGGATCGGGATGCCAACCTATTCCTTTGAATGCAGGAAGTGCGGAAAACGGTTTCTCGAAATCCTTTCCTTCCGGGAGTATGAGGAAGGAAAGCGTAAGTGCCCGAAGTGCGGCAGCAGTAACGTCGTCCAGCTGCTGGAAGGGTTCTACGCCAAGACGTCCAAGAAATCGTAGGCGGGAGGGTCCGTGGAGGAATTTTCCGGGGTAGAGACGTGGCGCGTCTTCCGCATCATGAGCGAGTTCGTGGATGGATTCGAATCGCTCCGTAACGTCGGCCCCGCCGTTTCCGTCTTTGGGAGCGCCCGCACCAAGCGGAACGACTGGGCCTACAAGACAACGGTAAAGACGACCGAGATCCTCTCGCGGCGCGGATACTCCATCATCTCAGGCGGCGGACCGGGCATCATGGAGGCTGCGAACCGCGGCGCCAGGCGGGGAAAGGGGCTTTCAATCGGGCTCAATATACAACTCCCCATGGAACAGATGAAGAACAAGTACCAGGACAAGTCGCTGCACTTCCGGCATTTCTTCTCCCGCAAGGTGATGTTCGTCAAGTATGCATCCGGCTACCTCATCATGCCGGGAGGGTTCGGCACGCTCGACGAATTCTTCGAGTCCCTCACGCTCCTCCAGACGGGTAAGATACGCCGGTTCCCCGTCGTTATGATGGGAAGGAAATACTGGGAAGGGCTGATCCGGTGGATGGAGACCGCGATGGTGGCGGAGGGGACGATCTCGGCCGCGGACCTGGGCTACTTTTTCATCACGGACGAGCCGCAACAGGCCGCGGACCACATCATCAAATTCCACAAGGAGCGCATCCTCCCGGTCGGGGAACGCCGGAAAGCGTCGCTCCCCACCGAGGAGCCGCCGACCCTTTAGCCACCGCAGGGCCGTTCCTACGCCAGGAAGGCGAGGATTTCGCGGTTGAACGCGTCGGGGTCCTCGGCGAAGAGCCGGTGGGGGCGGCCGGGAAGCACCACCAGCTTCGCGCCGGGAATGCGATGCGCGATCCTCTCCGAGTTAACCGGCGGAACGAGCCGGTCGTCTCCCCCGGTGATCACAAGCGTCGGCGCGGCGATACCGTCCAGGCGTTCCCATGCCGAGTGGCCGACGGCGGCGGCCAACTGCGCGGCGAACCCCTCGGGAGACCCCGGCCGGGAGAGCCTCCGCGCTATGAACTCCTCGATCTCCCCGGGGCGCTCGCGGCAGCACCGCTCGGTGTAGAGATAAGGGATCATCCTCCGAAGCTCCGACTCCCTGTCTCCGTCAGTAGTCCGCACGAATGCTGCAAGCGCGACGGGAGAGGGACGCACCGACCCTTCTCCGCCGGGCGACGTGCATGCGAGCATCAGCCGGCTCACCCTCTCCGAATGGCGCAGCGCCAATTCCTGCGCGATCATCCCTCCGAGGGAAGCCCCAAGGACATGCGCGCGCCCGATTCCCATCGCCGACAACAGCGCCGCCGCGTCATCGGCCATCTGCCCGGTCGAATACGGGCCCTCCGGGGCTTCGCTGTCACCCGCTCCCCGGTTGTCGAAGACGATCGTTCGTAAGCGCCGCGAAAATGCCGGGGTCTGCTGGAGCCATTCGACGTGGTCGCTGCCCAGCCCGTTTATAAGCAGCAACGGGAAACCGGAGCCGTGCTCTTCGTAATACATGCGGAACCCCGGCGAATCCGTGAACGGCATCCTCGGCATCCCCTAATGATCGTCAGCGCGCTCTTCCCTGCAATCGGCACATGGTGTTGCAATACAGTCTCATACCTCTGCCGGATCCGGAAGGTGCAGACACTCCGAGTTCTTAGGAACGTCCCTGTTCTTAGGTTGGGGAGGGCAAGGGGGATTATCCGGCGTAGAATGTATTCGCCATGGACGCCTTTCTGCTGAAGCAGGTCGTGACGGAGCTCCGGGATGAGCTTCACGGCGCGCTCGTTTCCAAGATTCACCAGCCCGCCGACCGTGAAGTCGTCCTGACGCTTTGGACCGGCAGGGAGGAGCGGCGGCTTCTGCTATCCGCCGATCCGGATCTATGCCGGATCCACTTCTCCACGCGGAAGGTCCCCAACCCGCCGACCCCCCCGAGGTTCTGCCAGTTCCTGCGCCGCCACCTGGAGGGGATGCGCGTCGAAGGTCTGTCCGTCTCCCCATTCGATCGGCTGGTACGGCTCGACTTCGCCTCCCTGCGTCCGGACGCGCTCCATGCGCGCACGACTTTGTACGCAGAGCTCTACGGCAGGCACGCAAACCTGATATACGTCGACGTAGAAGGAACGATCCTCGAGCCGCTGCGAACGGTGTCGCACGAGGAAAGCCGGATCCGCGAGGTCGCACCCGGTATCCCGTACCGCCCGCTTCCGAGGCCTGAGCGGATCTTCCTCCCGGACTTTACGCAGGCCGACGCCGAGCGGATCTGTTTCCCATATCCTTCGTGCGATGGCCTCCCCCGCGCCCTCCAGAAGGAAATCCCCGGGCTCGGGAATGAGCTGGCCCGC
>JAGVHM010000048.1 GCA_020056545.1 bacterium | reverse complement strand
CTCACGACGCGCATCGGGGACCCGCTGGTCGCTCACGTGACGGGGACGTTCGGGGATTTCGCGGACCTTCCAGGCCTCGTCATCGAGGCGAAGCCGCATGTGGGCACGGACCGCCTGCGCGGCTTCTGCCGCAGGATGCGCGAGGAGCTCGTTTTCCTGGGAGCGGAGATCCGGTTCGGCGCGCGGGTCGCGGAAGTGGTGTCCGATGGAGGGCGGGTGAGCGCGGTCCGCCTGGCCGGAGGGGAGGAAATCCCTTGCGCGGACCTGGTGCTCGCCGTTGGGCACTCGGCGCGGGACACCTTGCGGATGCTGCTGGCCCGCGGGGCGAAGATGGCCTCGAAGCCGTTCGCGGTGGGATTCCGGGTGGAGCATCCCCAGGGCCTGATCGACCGGATACAGTACGGAAAGTCGTCGCGCCCCCCCGGCCTTCCTCCCGCCGATTACCGGCTGGCCGCGCGCGCTCCGTCTGGACGGGGAGTCTACTCGTTCTGCATGTGTCCGGGCGGGGAGGTGATGGCCGCCTCCTCGGCGGCCGACGGAATGCCGGTGAACGGCATGAGCGCGCACGGGCGTGATTCCGGGTACGCCAACAGCGGCATAGTGGCTTCCGTCTCCGATGCCGATTTCGGGAAGGGCGATGTGTTCGCGGGTGTCCGGTTACAGGAACTTCTCGAGGCGCGCGCCTTCCGGAAGGGAGGGGGGGATTTCGGCATTCCCGCCATGAACCTTGCCGGGTTCCTGGACGGGAAGGACCTGAACCTGTCACGGGGAAAGGCGCTCGCCCCGCTCGTCGTCCGGGCGAACCTTTCGGGAATCCTCCCGAAGGAGGTGGAGGAGGACCTGCGGTTCGGCCTGCGGAAGTTCGGCGGCGCGATGCGCGGCTTTCTCAGCCAGGAGGCGACGCTCTACGCCGTGGAATCCCGCACCTCCTCCCCCGTCCGCGTGGAGCGGGAGAATTATGAGTCGGTCACGCTGAAAGGGCTGTATCCTGTGGGTGAAGGGGCTGGGCACGCCGGCGGGATCGTTTCCTCCGCGGTGGACGGGATCCGCGGCGCCCTGCGCATCCTCGAAAAACTCTCCGTGTAAGGACGGTGCATCCGATGGTGAAGACGAGATTCGTCAAGGACATAAAGGAAGGGGAACAGGTGCGCGACCTGTTCCTGGTGGCAGGCAAGGCGCAGTTGATGAGCAACGCGGGGAAGCCATACCTGACGCTCGCCCTGAGAGACCGGACCGGGCAGTTCGAGGGGCGCGTCTGGGACCGCGCCGAGGAGATCGGAAAGCGGTTCGAACGGGACGACATCGTCGAGGTCGGCGGAACGGCCATCCAGTACCAGGGGCGGATGCAGCTCAAGGTGAACGACGTGCAGAAGGCGGCCGGCGCCAGGCCGGACCTCGGGGATTTTCTCCCGGTGACGCGTCACGGGATAGAGCCTCTCTGGAAGAAACTGCAGAATCTCGTGGCGGGCGTCGCGGACGAGGACCTGCGCAGGCTCCTTGCGCATGTCTTCTCCGATTCGCCGGAAGGCGAGACTGCGCGGCGGTTCCGGCAGGCCCCCGGGGGGAAGAGCATGCACCACGATTACATCGGCGGGCTGCTGGAGCACACGGTGTCCGTGGCGGAAATCTGCCGGTTTCTTTCCGCCCACTACGAAGGGGTGGACGGCGGCCTCCTCGTTACGGGTGCGCTCCTGCACGACATAGGCAAGGTGGAAGAACTTTCATACGAGGGGACGTTCGACTACACCGACGAGGGACGGCTGCTCGGCCACCTGTACATGGGCGCCGAATGGGTCTCCCGCGAATGCGACGGGCTCGGCGGGTTCCCGCCGGGGAAAAAGATCCTTCTCAAGCACATGATCCTCTCCCACCACGGGGAGCTGGAGTACGGCTCGCCCAAGCGGCCCAAGACGCTCGAGGCGATAATCCTGCACTTCGTCGAGAACATGGACGCCAAGGCCAACGCTTTCACCGAGGCGATGGCGGACCTGAGGGAAGGCGCGCGCTGGACGGAATACAGCCGGATGTTCGAGCGGTATCTCTTCTCGGGAAAATTCGAATAGCGGCGAAAGGCGTCTTTGCCAGACGGCGGGCGGAAACCGACAATTCCGCTTGATGCCGTCAATAAGAGTGTGCGATGATAAGTTAAGTAATTTGTGGGACATCGGAGGGTGTATGCCTGCCCGGGCACATGTCGTGCTTCCCGAGGATCTGCTTCTTCGGATCGACAGGACGATCGGCAAGCGAAAACGGAGCAGGTTTCTCGTGGAGGCGGCGGAGGAAAAGCTGGAGCGGGACAGGTTGCTGGCCGCCATAGAAGCGGCCGCCGGCGCATGGAAGCCCAAGGATCATCCGGAGTGGGAAAGGAAAGGGGGAGCCGCCGCCCTGATCCGTGAAATGCGGCGAGAGTGGGACCGCAGCGGCAAGAAGCGTTGAACGGCTACCTGCTCGACACGACGTTCCTTATTCGTTTTCTGCGAGGGGATGAGAGGGCGGTTTCATGGATGCGTAAGAACGCCGGGGAAGCTCGCCTGTTGGGATGTTCCGCGGTGAACGTCGCGGAAATATTTTCGGGGATGAAAGAGAGGGAACAGCCGGCAACGGAGGCGCTGCTCGGGGCGCTACGGTGTTTTCCGGTATCCTTTGACGTTGCGCGCCAGTCGGGAGAGTGGCGGTCGAAGTACCGGGCGAAAGGGCGGGAGGTTTCCCTGCCTGACGCCATAATAGGAGCGACGGCCCACATCCACGGCCTTATTCTGGTCACGGACAACAAGAAAGATTTCCCCATGCCCGTCCTGACGATCATTTCTCCGTAATAAACTCTGTTTACCCCACCTCGGCGAAGGGGCGGAGGCGAAAAGCCACGCCCTGGATCGACTCGGCCAGACGGCGGACGGCGTCGTGGTCGAGGCCGGGAAGGGCAACGGCGGTGGCGACGACCGACGGGACGTGCTTCGGCGCCTCCCGGAGGAAATCGAGAATCGCGGGGAACGACGCGGGACCGTAACGGTTGGGACAGATGCGGGCGTACGTATCGGCGTCGGGGGCGTTAAGCGAGACCGAGAGCGCGTCCACAAGCCCGGAAAGCTCCGGCAGCACATTTCTACCGTGCACAAGGTTGGCAAGCCCGTCTGTGTTGATCCGGACCTTCGCGCCCTTCGCCTTGAGGATCTTCGCCATCTCCTTCACGTCCGTAAGCCGCAGCAGCGGTTCCCCGAACCCGCAGAAGACGATCTCGTCGTACCGCGCCGGATCGCCGACCTCGGCGACGACCTCCGCCGCGGAAGGCTCTCCCGGCAGCTTCAGGTAGTGCCCCTTCACGTGATAGTCGTCCCGCTTCGCGCAGAAGGTGCAGGCGTTCGTGCAACGGTTGGTGATGTTCAGATAAAGGGAGTTGCGGATCCTGTAGGAGACGCGGACCTCCTCCTCCGACGGGATCCGGAAGATCCGCAGCGCATTGAGCGTCGTAACGCGCCCGACGTCCTCCGGCGCGAGCCCCTTGATCTCGGCGATCTTGCGCGCCACCAGCGGGACGTAGGCCGGCTCGTTCGTCTTCCCCCTGTGGGGCAGCGGCGCGAGGAACGGGCAGTCGGTCTCCACGAGAAGCTTCTCCAGCGGGATCTTCCGCACCGCCTCCGTCTGGGTTTCCGAGCCCCTGTAAGTGATAGCGCCGGGGATGGAGATGAGGAAGTTCATCCCGATCGCCTTGCGCGCCATCTCGTAGTCTCCGGAAAAGCAGTGGATGATCCCTCCGACCTCGGCGGCGTTCTCCCCGGCGAGTATGGAAAGGATATCGTCGTGGGCGATCCGGTCGTGGACGATGACCGGCAGGTTTCTCCGCCGGGCCAGCCGGACCTGCTCGCGGAAGGCGGCCCTCTGCGCGTCGCGCGGGGAGCGGTCGCGGAAGAAGTCGAGGCCGGTCTCGCCGATCCCCACCACCTTGTCGCACCGTGACAGCTCGTCGAGACGAGTGAGGATTGTTTCCGAAAAATGGACAGCGCCGTGGGGATGAAGCCCTACGGCCGCGTACACGCCGGCGTGCCGGTGGGCAATCCCGACGGCCTTCTCGCAGCTCTCCGGGTGGATGCCGATCGTGACGATCCGGTTGACGCCCGCCTCCCGCGCGCGTCGGACGACGTCGGCTTCCGCGTCGCAGAGCGGCTCCAGGTCCAGGTGTGCGTGCGTGTCGAAATACATCTATGCCCCCGGGAGCGCTGCAGGGCGGATCGGCGGAGCCGCCGCAGGAGGGGGGCGCAGTGAAGTAAAGCGCAGACGGGCGATTTGGGAACGACCGCCCGGCGAGCCATGAACG
>JAGVHM010000158.1 GCA_020056545.1 bacterium | reverse complement strand
TGATCGAGCGCGCCCGCAGGCTGGGCCTGCCGATCCGGGTCGTCGACGACGGCTCGACGGACGGTACTGCGGAACGGCTGGAGGCGATCGGGGGGATCACGGTGATCCGCCACGATCAGAACCGCGGCAAGGGGGCGGCCCTTCTGACCGGTTTTGCAGCCCTCGCGGGAGAGGCGGACTGGGCCGTCACGCTGGACGCCGATGGCCAGCACGACCCTGCGGATGTCCCGGGCCTGGTCCGGGCGATCCCCAAGGGTCAGAGGCCCATCGTCATCGGCCAGCGGGAGGGGATGGTCGGGGAAAATGTCCCCTGGACGAGCCGCTTCGGGCGGGAATTCTCCAACTTCTGGGTCCGGTGCGCCGGCGGGCCTGTTCTGGCCGACACCCAGAGCGGGATGCGCATATATCCGTTGCCGGAGGCGGCGGGTCTCGGGGTTCGGGCCCGGCGTTTCCAGTTTGAAGTGGAGATTCTCGTCCGGGCCAGGTGGGCGGGAATTCCCGTCGTCGAGGCGCCGGTCGGCGTCTGCTACACCCCGGGGATCAAGCGGATCTCTCATTTCCGCCCCTTTGTCGATTTCTGCCGGAACTCGGCGACGTTCACCCGGTTGATCTTGCTGCGGATCATTCGGTGGATCATGATCCCGGGACGGGGCGAGATTTAAAATCTGTCCCCCCCATGAGAGACGAGATGAAATTTTTCCGACGCTACCGAATTCGCTGGTCCCTGATGCTTGCCGTCGTGGCGGTCCTGGGGGGGCTTTTGCTGTACGAAACCCTCGGCGGCGTTCGGATCGAAACGGACATCCTGGCATCGCTCCCCCGTCACGATCCCGTCCTGGCGGACGCCCACCGGGTCATCCGCCATCTTCCCGTCCAGGACCGGCTGATCATCGATGTCGAGGGGAGGGGGACAGATTTAAAATCTGTCCCCCGAGAAATATCCCGGGACGCCCTAACGGCCGGGGCCGATATGATCGAGGCGGGGCTTCGCGAAAGCGGTTTGTTCCGGCAGGTGGGGATGCAGCAAATGGAAGCGCTCTTCCCGGAACTCGCAGACCATGTCGTCGGTCATCTCCCCTTGCTTTTCGACGGACCGCAGTTGGAAGCGCAGATCGCGCCGCTCCTCGCCCCGGCCGAAGTGCGCCGGATCCTGGCGGAGGATCTCAAGGTCGTGCAGGGGCTCGAAGGGATCGGTCAGGCCGATCTCATTGCCCGCGACCCCCTGGGCCTCCGAAACCTGGTCCTGGCCCGGATGTCCCAACTCCTGCCGAGCCGGGACGCCCAGCTCTACCGGGGGAAGCTGCTCTCCCGGGACGGAGGACATCTGCTCGTCATGGCGGAACTGAAAGGTTCCGCGACGGATACGACCTATTCCCGGGCCATCCCCACACTCGTCAAGGCGCTGGCGGAGAAGCTCAATGGGCAGTACCAGCCCCGCGGCATCCGCTTCACCCTGACGCCGGCGGGGGCCTACAGGGCCGCGTTGGACAACGAGAATGCCGCCCGGCGGGACATGAGAACGGCGATCGTCCTGACGACTTTCGGGATCGCCTTCCTGCTGATCGTCACCTTTCCGCGGCCCCTCGTCGGGCTTCTGGCCCTGCTCCCGTCGACGGCCGGCGCCATTTTTGCGCTGCTGGTCTGTTCGTTCCTCTTTCCCTCCATCTCCATACTGGCGGTCAGTTTCGGCGGGGCGATCATGGCCTTCACGGTGGATCTGGGGATCGCCTATCTGCTGTTTCTCGACCGGCCCTGCGAGGTTTCGGGACGCCAGGCCGCCCGCGAGGTCCGGGCCGCGGAGATCCTGGCAGCCCTGACGACGATCGGCGGCTTTCTGCTGCTGCTGTTGAGCCGATTCCGCGTCCTGGCCGAGATCGGCGTCTTTGCGGCCCTGGGGGTGGCCTTTGCCTTTGCCTTTGTCCACTGGGTTTTCCCCCGGATCTTTCCCGTCATGCCGCCGGCGCTGAAGACCCGGGACCCATGGCTGAGCCGGATTCTGGACCGGATCGCCCTGTCGGGGGGGAAGAGGAAACTCGTGGCGGTGGCGCTTTTCTTCGGCGTCATGCTCTGCTTCGCCCGTCCCGTTTTTCAGGTAGATATCAACGCGATGAATTCTTTGAGCGAAGAGACCGTTGCCGCAGAAAAGACACTCCAGCGGGTCTGGGGGGATCTGACGAGCCGGGTCTACCTCATGATCGAGGGGGGAAGCCTGGCGGATCTCCAGGCCAAAAGCGACCGCCTGGCCGGGATGCTACGGGACGATCTCAACCGGGGAACGGTCGGGGCGGCCTTCGCCCTTTCCGACCTCTTCCCGGGGGAGGCGCTGGCGCGGCGCCATATAGCGGATTGGAACGCTTTCTGGACGCCAGGCCGCGTGGCGGAGTTCCGTCGTGAGCTCGCGCAGGCGGCCCGGGAAATGGGGTTCGCCCCGGACGCCTTCGGGGCCTTCATCAGCTCCCTGTCCGCGACCCCGTCCGTTGCCGCGGCGATCCCGGAGAAGTTCGCCGGTTTCCTCGGCATCGCGGCGGAGAAATCCTCCCGGGTGCAGGTCTCCATGGTGACGCCGGGCCCGGCCTATAATGCGGAGCAGTTCTTCGCCCGGTATGCGGCGACGAACCTCGTCAGCATCTTCGATGCGGGTCTCTTCAACCGGCGGCTGGGGGAGGTCCTCGTTTCGATCTTCACCGAGATCGCCCTCATCACGGGCCTCGGGATCGTCCTGGTTGTCTTTGCCTTCTTCCTGGACTGGCGCCTCTCCCTGATCGTCCTGGCGCCGGTGGCCTTCGCCCTCGTCAGCACGCTGGGGACCCTGAAGCTCCTGGGCCATCCGGTGGACATACCCGGGATCATGCTCTGGATCGTAATCATGGGGATGGGGATCGACTACGGCATCTATTACGTCTGCGCCTACCAGCGGTATCTCGATGAGCGCCATGCCTTCATGGGGCTGATCCGCCAGGCGATGTTCCTGGCGGGGGCGACGACCATGATCGGGTTCGGCGTCCTGGCCGGGGCCCAGCACGCGGTCCTCAAGAGCATCGGCCTGACATCATTGTTGGGGATCGCCTATTCCCTCGTCGGGGCCTTTCTGATCGTTCCGCCCCTGGTGAAACGGGCGCTCGTCCCCGTGGCGCTCTCGCCGGAAGCCCTGGAGGCTGGGTCCTCCCGCCACACCGAGCGGACGCTCCTGCGGTACCGTCACATCGAGGCCACCCCGCGCCTCTTCGCCCGCTGGAAGATCCGCCTCGATCCGATGTTTCCCCGTCTGGCGGCCTTCGTGAAGGATCCCCGGCGCATCCTCGACATCGGGTGCGGCTACGCCGTTCCGTCCGTCTGGCTCCTGGAGCTGTTCCCCGCAGCCACGGTCTGCGGTCTCGATCCGGATGAGGAACGGGTCCGCGTGGCCCGGTCCGCGCTCGGGTCGAGGGGCGACGTCCGGACGGGCCGGGCGCCCGATCTTGCCGATTTGCCGGACCGCACCGACACGGCCCTGATCCTCGACGTCATCCACATGCTGGGCGATGCCGCGTTGCGCGAGACTCTGAGAATTCTGCACAAAAAGCTCATCCCCGGCGGCCGGCTCGTCATCCGGGTCACGATCCCCGCGGACCGCTCCCGGTCCTGGAAGCGGCGTATCGAGGAATTTCGTCTGAAGTTCCACCATCGGTATCCCCTGTACCGGACGCAACCCTTCCTGGAGACGATGATCATCGCGGCTGGTTTTGAGATCGCCGCGATCGAGCAGGACACGCCGGAGGGCGAGGAGGTCTGGTTCGTCGCCGATCGCCGTCTGCCGGAGGGAACCGAACCATGAAGGATTTTGTCTACCGCTGCCTCGTCGTCCTGCAGAAGAGATTCGGGAGCTGGATCTTTCTGCTGATCGCCTGGCATGTGGCGACGGGATATTTCCTCCTGTTTCCCCGTCGCGTCGCCGTCAGCGTCCGCTTCTACCGCCGACTTTTCCCGGACCGGGGGCGCCGCTATGCCCTTTGGTGCGCCTGGCAGCAGTATCACCATTTCGTCCACGTCTTTCTGGATCGGTTCCGCCTGGCGGAAGGCGATGATTTCGTGGTGACGCACGAGGGATTGGAGCATATCTTCGCGGCCGCCGAAAGCGGCCGGGGGGGCGTTATACTGATGTCTCACGTGGGAAGCTGGGAGATCGCCGCCCGGCTCCTCCGGCATCAGGGCCGGAACCATCCATGCATAAGGTTGCTGCTTTACCTGGGGGAGAAGCACCGGGAGCAGATCGAACGGCGGCAGAAGAAGAGCGTCGAAGAGAGCGGAATCCGCGTCATTTCTGTTCCGGAGAACGGGGGCTCGGCCATGGACATCCTGGAGGGGTTGAATTTCCTGCGGGAGGGGGGGCTGGTCTCCCTGACGGGTGACCGGCTGTGGAGCCGCGAGCAGCGGGCCGTCACCGTCCGGTTTGCCGGCTGCGAGGCACGGATTCCCGAGATCCCCTACCTGCTGGCGATGCTGTCCGGGGCGCCGCTTTTGATCTTTTTCGGCTATCGCACGGAAAGGGGAGCGTATCATCTTAT
>JAGVHM010000143.1 GCA_020056545.1 bacterium | reverse complement strand
GTTCTCTCCCGGGCAACCTCGGCTGTCCGCGCCGAGCTGGCGCGCCGTATCAGGCTTCGGAAGGTGCCCGAGATTCTCTTCCGGGCGGATCATTCGATCGCCTACAGCTTGCGCATGCAGAGCCTGCTGCAGGAACTCGGACTGACCGGCGAGGAGCCATCCCAAACGGGCGGAACGGGGGATGAGGAGTGAACGGCTTCGTTCTCCCGGTCCACAAGGAAGAGGAGTGGACGAGCCACGACGCCGTGCACCGTCTGCGCCGCATCCTTGGCGTCCAGGAGATCGGCCACGCGGGAAGCCTGGATCCCTTCGCGACCGGCGTTTTGATTTGCGGGGTGGGGCGGGGGACCAAGATCCTCTCCTACCTGATGGACCTTCCGAAGGAGTACGTCGGCGTGATGCGCCTCGGCGTCACGACCGACACGGGGGATCGGACGGGAAAGGTGATCGAGGAGCGGCCGGTCGGCGCCGTCGATCCCGGGGCGGCCCGCGAGCTGACCCGACGCTTCATCGGCCGCACCGAGCAGGTTCCTCCGATGGTCTCGGCGATCAAGCAGCAGGGGAAACGTCTCTACGAGCTTGCGCGCAAGGGCATCGAGGTCGAGCGCAAACCGCGCATGGTCGAAATCCATGCGTTCGACATCCTTGCCATCGAGGGAGCCGAAATCGAGTTTCGCGTCCTCTGCGGCAAGGGGACCTACATGAGGAGTCTCGCGCAGGACTTCGGAAATGCGCTGGGGCCGGGAGCGACCCTGGATCGTTTGAGGCGGAGCGCGGTCGGTCCCTTCGACGAGTCGCAGGCCATCTCGCTGACCGGCGAACCGGAGGAAGCGCGTTCGCGGGCCCTATCCGCTGCAGTTCCTCTGGCAGCGGCCCTCTCGCACCTGGCGGCCCTCCGCCTCCTGCCCGATTGGATCAGGAGGGTCCGACAGGGGGGGCAGCCTCCCTGGCGCGCCATGGAGACCGCGGAGATGCCTTCCACGAAGCGTGTACGCCTTCTCGGGCCGGAAGGGGAGTTGATCGCGATCGCTTCGCTGGATGCCGTTCCCGGTCTTCCCGATCGGTCCTGGCGTGATTCGTGGGAGCTGCGGCTCGATCGTGTGCTCTAGCCGTAGGACCTGGCCGGACGAGTATCTCGCGACCGTCGGCGTCTTCGACGGGCTCCACCCGGGCCACCGGGCGATTCTCTCGCCGCTGCTCAAGGCTTCCAGACGGACAGGGCTCCCCGCGGTTCTCTTCACCTTCCATCCGCGACCGGTCACGATCTTCGCACCCGAAACTCCCCCCGATGAGTTGACCCCTGCGCCGAGGAAATGGCGGATCCTCGCAGAGGCGGGGATCGACCGCGTCACCGTTCTCCGGTTCTCCCGCGAGTTCGCGCGCGTGGAACCCGAGGAGTTCCTGACGAAGGTGTTGGGCGCTGGAGACGGACTTCGCGGGCTCTGGATCGGTTACGACTTCCGCTTCGGACATCGAAAACGCGGGGATTGGGAGATGATCGAGTCGGCGGCGAAGAGGTTCGGATTCGAGGCGCATCGCGTTGACGCCGTCGTGCGCGAGGGCGGTCCGATCAGCTCGAGCCGCATCCGACAATCGCTGCGCGAAGGGCGGATCGCCGAAGCGGCAAGGCTTCTCGGCCGTTGGCCCGACATCGAGGGGATCGTTGTGCCGGGCCGCGGACAGGGGGCGAAGCTGCTCGTTGCGACCGCGAACCTCTCGCTCCCGGAGGGGCAATGCCTCCCCGGACTCGGGGTTTACGCCGGGCAAGCGGAGTGGGAAGGGACCTACCGGCCGGCCGTCATGAATCTCGGGCGGCGACCGAGTTTCACCGACGGCGAAACCGTCGTTCCCGAAGTCCACATTCTCGATTTTCACGGCGACCTGAGGGACAGGCGGCTCATGTTCCGGCTGCGCGAGCGCCTTCGTGACGAGCGGAAGTTTTTTGATATCAATGAGTTAGTGGATCAGGTGGGACGAGACATCGCCGACGTCCGCCGACTTGCAATAAAGTGGGGGGAATCTGAATCGGGTCTTGCCCCCGGACCCGATTGTTGCTAGTTTCGCAAGGTTGGGTTTTTGGTGGAAGGGTTGTCCCCCGAGCATTCGGGGAGGCGCCGGAAGTCCCGGCGTTTCGCGGAGGATTTTGGATGTCGCTTTCGAAAGATCAGAAGCAGGAGATCATCAGCCGCTACAAGCTCCACGATCTGGATTCGGGCTCGCCCGAGGTTCAGGTTGCCCTGCTTACCGAGCGGATCCGACAGCTCACGGAGCACTTCAAACGGCACACGACGGATCACCACTCCCGTCGAGGCCTGCTGAAGATGGTCGGGCGCCGCCGCAAGCTCCTCGACTACCTTCGGGACAACAAGCAGGACAGTTACAAGAGCCTCGTCAAGGAACTCGGGCTGCGTCGTTAGGCGCTCCGTCACCGATTCCTTCCAAGGCCCGCAGGTCGCGGGCCGGGCTTCCGCCTATCCGGGCGAACGTTCGGGGACAAGAGAGGAGCACTCAGAATGGTGCATGAATTCACCGTCGAAATCGGTGGCCGGATGCTGCATGTGGAGACCGGGCGCGTGGCCAAGCAGGCCTCTGGCTCGGTCCTTCTCCGTTACGGCGATACGGTCGTGCTTGGCGCGGTTGTTTCGTCGCGCGACGAGGTGCTCGAGAAGGATTTCTTCCCGCTCGTCGTCGACTACCGCGAGAAGGCGTACGCGGCCGGCAGGATTCCCGGTGGCTTCTTCAAGCGCGAAGGCCGCCCGACGGAGAAGGAGATCCTCTCCTCGCGGTTGATCGACCGGAGCATCCGTCCCCTCTTCGACAAGGACTTCCGGTTCGAAGTCCAGGTGCAGGCCGACGTGCTCTCCTCGGATCAGCAGAACGACGCCGACGCGTTGGCACTGATCGCCACCTCCTGCGCCCTCTCGATCTCGAACATCCCCTTCAGCGGCCCCGTTGCGGCCGTCCGAATCGGGAAGATCGACGGGCAGCTCGTCATGAACCCGCTGAGCGAGCAGCTTGATTCCAGCACGCTCGACATCGTGGTCGCGGGGACCGAGGACAGCCTGATCATGGTCGAGGGGAAGGCGATGGAGCTCGCCGAGGCCGAGATGATCGAGGCCTT
>JAGVHM010000008.1 GCA_020056545.1 bacterium | reverse complement strand
GCTTCATTTTCTAGTTCCTGGCGGCCATGACGGTGTGGTCAGCCATTTTAGTGGCCATCCTCCCCAACATCGTCTATTCCGCAGTGGCCCTCCTGTTCTCGTTCGCGGGCGTGGCGGGGCTGTACGTTTATCTGTCGGCCGACTTCCTCGCCGCCACCCAGCTGCTCGTGTACGTGGGGGGGATTCTCATCCTGATCCTTTTCGCCGTCTTCCTCTCGAACCGGATCTCAGACGTGAAGATCTCCAATCCCGCGCGCTTCCGGTGGCAGGCCGGGTTCGTCTGCCTCGCGCTCTTCGGCGTACTGTCATACACGGCGGTTTCGACCGTATTCCCGGTGAAGCCAAGCCTCTCCTACCAGCCGACCACCGCCGAGATCGGAGAGTTGCTGATGACCCGGTATCTGCTGCCGTTCGAAGTGGCTTCGGTGCTGCTGCTGGCCGCGCTGATCGGGGCCGCGCTCCTGTCGAGGCCGGATTTGCATAAAAAGGGGTCCGCCGACATGGAGGAGCCGAAGTAATGGGCCTGGACAAGCTTCTCGTCATCTCCGCCGCGCTGTTCTGCTGCGGGCTGTACGCGATACTGACGCGGCGCAACGCGGTCGCGGTTCTCATGGGGGTCGAACTGATCCTGAACGCCGCCAACATCAACTTCGTGGCGTTCTCGCACTACGTCTCCCGCGTCATCGGGGGGCAGATCTTCGCCGTGTTCGTTATCGTGCTCGCGGCGGCGGAGGCCGCCGTCGCGCTGGCCATCTTCCTGCGGATGTACGCCACGACGGGGACCGTCGAGATAGACGCGGCCGACCAGTTGAAGGGGTAGACCTTGATCCGATACGCTTACATAATCCCGCTCCTGCCGCTGCTGGCCTTCTTCGTCAACATCGCGGTAGGCAGACGGCTTCCCCGGAAGGGGGACTGGGTTTCGATAGCCGCGATAGGCGCCGGTCTCGCCATGTCGATCGCGATCTTCTTCGAGGTCTTCCGGATCCACGACCCGAACTTCAAGTACCACATCGTGTATCCATGGCTCGACATCGGGGGCCGGTTCGTCGTCAAGGCGGGGATCCTCGTCGACAACCTCACCGCCGTGATGCTCGTCGTTGTGACCGGCGTGTCCACGCTGGTCCACATCTTCTCCGTCGGCTACATGCACGGGGATCCGCGGTACAGCCGGTTCTTCGCCTACCTTTCTGTCTTCTCGTTCTCGATGCTCGGGCTCGTCCTGGCGGAGAGCTTCTTCTTCATCTATATCTTCTGGGAGTTGGTGGGCGTGGCCTCCTATCTCCTCATCGGCTTCTGGTTCGAGAAGAAGTCGGCGGCGGACGCATGCAAGAAGGCGTTCATCGTGAACCGGATCGGCGACTTCGGTTTCCTGATCGGGTTCCTGATCCTCTATTCCGCCACGGGCGTGCTGGGGTACGACGAGGTGTTCCAGGGGATCAGCGAGGGCAAGGTCGCCGGGACCCTGCTGACGCTGGCCGGGATCGGGATATTCTGCGGAGCGATCGGAAAGTCGGCCCAGTTCCCGCTGCACGTCTGGCTCCCCGACGCCATGGAGGGCCCCACGCCGGTCTCCGCATTGATCCACGCGGCGACGATGGTCGCGGCGGGCGTCTATCTCGTCGGGCGCGTCTACCCGATCTTCACGCCGGACGCGTTCCTGGTCATCGCCTATATCGGCCTTCTCACCCTCTTCATCTCGGCCACGATCGCCCTTGCCTCTCGCGACATCAAGAAGGTTCTCGCCTATTCGACCTGCTCGCAGCTGGGCTTCATGATCATGGGGCTCGGCGTCGGCGGGTTCACCGCGGGGCTACTCCACCTCACCACCCACGCGGCGTTCAAGGCGTGCCTGTTCCTGGGGTCCGGGTCGGTGATCCACGCGGTCCACAGCCAGGACATCTTCGAGATGGGCGGCCTCTGGAAGAAGATGAAGATCACCGCGGCCACCTTCATCATCGCCACGCTCGCTATCGCGGGGGTTCCGGGGTTCTCCGGCTTCTACAGCAAGGACATGATCCTGGCGGCGGCGCTCGAGTTCGGCATGAGGCATCCGCAGCATATGATCATTTTCGTGGTCACCCTTTTCACCGCCGGGATGACCGCCTTTTACATGTTCCGGCTCGTTATCCTCACTTTCTTCGGCAAACCGCGCGACCACCACAAGTACGACCACGCCCACGAGTCGCCGCCCAACATGTCGGTTCCCCTGGTGATTCTGGCGGTCCTGTCGTTCGCGTTCTGGTTCAAGGCCCCGTTGGCGGAGAAGGGGTGGTTCGAGGTCCTCGTCCCGAAGCCGGCCTCGGCCGTCTCGGCCTCCTTCGCCGTTCCGGCCAACGCGGGCTTGTCCGCCGAAGCTCCGGCAGGAGCGAAGGGGGAGCACGACCTGCACCTGGCGCACAAGGCGCACACGATCGCGATGTACTCTTCCGTCGGGGTGGCGGGGCTGGGGATCCTCCTGGCGTTCGGGATATACATGCTCGGCTGGGTCGACCCCGACAAGGTTGCGGCGAAATTTCCCCGCCTGCACGACTTCCTGGTGAACAAGTGGTACTTCGACGAGCTGTACGAGGCAACCGCGGTGAACGGGACGAAAGCCCTCTCCCGCGCTCTCGCGTGGTTCGACCTGCACGTCGTGGACGGGCTGGTCAACCTGTGCGCGCAGGTTGCGGTGTGGGTCTCGTTCCTGGCAGGCAAGTTCGACAACGCCGTGGTCGACGGCGCGGTGAACGGCGTGGCGACCGTGACGATCGAAAGCGGCTCCTTCTTCCGCAGGTTCCAGACCGGGAAACTCTACCACTACGTGTACATCCTGGCGGGCGGGGTCCTTATCATATACCTGGTGAAAGCTTTCTGACCCGAGGAGGTCTTCCGTGGGGTTCATAGACAGACATATCTTAAGCCTGATGACGTTTCTTCCCCTGGCCGGCGCGGCAGTCATCCTCTGCATGCCCAAGGGGAAGGACAACATCGTCAAGACGATCGCCGCCGTGGCGTCGTTCCTCCCGATCCCGCTGGCGGTCAGGCTCTGGGGCGCGTTCGACCAAACGGTGGCGGGTGTGAACGTGGAGAACCAGTTCCAGTTCGTGGAGCACTACAGCTGGATCCCCTCGATCAACGTCGAGTACTTCATGGGGGCCGACGGCATCTCGATGCCGATGCTGATCCTCACCGCGATCGTTTCTTTCCTGGCGGTGATCGGTTCCTGGGGGATCCAGAAGCAGATCAAGGGATACATGGCGCTGTTCCTCCTGCTCGAGACCGGCATGATGGGCGTCTTCGCGTCGCTCGACTTCTTCCTGTTCTACGTTTTCTGGGAAGTGATGCTCCTGCCGATGTACTTCCTCATCGGGATCTGGGGAGGGCCGCGGCGGGAGTACGCGGCGATCAAGTTCTTCCTTTATACGCTTCTGGGCTCTGTCCTGATGCTCATCGTCATGCTGGCCCTATACTTCAACTCGATCAATCCGGAGACGGGCGGGCACACCTTCAACATGCTCCACTACATGCAGCAGTCGACCCACAACGCCTGGCTGAAAGGGTTCGACGTCCGGATCCTGCTGTTCCTGGGGCTGTTCATCGGGTTCGCGATCAAGGTCCCGCTCTTCCCGTTCCACACGTGGCTTCCAGACGCCCACGTCGAGGCGCCTACGGCGATCTCGGTCATCCTTGCGGGAATCCTCCTGAAGATGGGGACGTACGGGCTGATGCGGATCTCGTTCCCGATCTTCCCCGACGTGACGAAGTGGTTCGTCATCCCGATGGCCGTGCTCGGGGTGATAAACATCGTCTACGGCGCCCTGTGCGCGATGGCGCAGTCGGACCTGAAGAAAATGGTCGCCTACTCCTCGGTCAGCCATATGGGGTTCTGCCTGCTGGGGATGGCCGCGCTCACCCCGGCGGGGATGGTCGGCGCCTCCTTCCAGATGTTCTCCCACGGCATGATCACGTCCATGCTCTTCTTCCTGGTCGGCGTCGTCTACGACCGGGCGCACCACCGCGACATAGACGGATTCGGAGGGCTGGGCGCCGTCGTTCCGGTCTACACGTTCTTTGTGACGGTGGCGTTCTTCGCTTCGCTTGGCCTGCCCGGATTCTCGGGGTTCATCGCCGAGGCGATGGTATTCATCGGGTCGTTCGGCCCCCTCAAAACGTTTGTCATCATCGGCGCCTCCGGGATAATCATCGTGGCCGCGTTCCACCTCTGGGCGCTCCAGCGGGTAT
The DNA here is from genome assembly GCA_020056545.1 of bacterium. GTDB lineage: Bacteria > Desulfobacterota > Deferrimicrobia > Deferrimicrobiales > Deferrimicrobiaceae > JAENIX01. The sequence continues at coordinate 2,352 of JAGVHM010000008.1, read as the reverse complement.
TCCTCGGGCCGCTCAACCCCAAGTACGCCCAGCTCGAGGAGATCAACGCCCGCGAGATCTTCTGCCTGACTCCGCTGGCGCTGATGACGCTGTTCTTCGGCGTCTACCCTATGCCGGTTCTCAACCTCATGAACACATCGCTCGTCCGGCTAGTCGACGTCGTGAAGATGGTGATGTAGAATGCACCTGGGGAACCTTGCAAGCCTGACCTTCTTCCTGCCGGAGCTTGCGGTCACGGCGACGATCCTTCTTCTCATCCTCGTCCACGTCGCGGGGAAGAGCCGCTATTCCGCGGCCCCCGCGCTGCTATCCCTGGCCGGGGTCGGGGCGGCGCTTCTCCTTGTCGCCCTCCAGCCGGCGTCCCCCGGCAGGCTCCTGTTCGAGGGGATGGTGGCGCTGGACGGCTTTGCCATCTTCTTCAAGGCGCTGACCGCCCTGGCGACGATCGTGGTGATATTCATGTCGATGGAGAGCAGGGATCTCGCCGGCAGAACCCAGACCGAATACTACGTCTTCCTTCTGTCCGTGCTGCTCGGGATGTTCCTGCTGGCGGCGTCGACGGACATCGTGATGCTGTACCTGGCTCTCGAGCTCGTCTCGATCCCGTCGTACCTCCTTGCCGGCTACCTTAAAGGGAAGGAATCCTCGACCGAGGCCGCGATGAAGTACGTGGTGTATGGGGCTACCGCCTCGGGCGTGATGATATACGGCTTTTCGCTTTTGTACGGGCTGACGGGCACCACCCAGATGGCGGAGATCGGCCGGGCGCTTGCGGCCGGAAAGGCGCCGCTCCCCGTTTTCCTTGCCGCGGCCATGGTGACGGTTGGGTTCGGGTTCAAGATCGCGGCGGTCCCGTTCCACATGTGGAGCCCGGACGTGTACGAAGGAGCGCCGACGCCGGTCACCGCATTCCTGTCGGTGGGGCCGAAGGCCGCCGGATTCGCTGTCCTTGTGCGGTTCTTCTACACGGTCTTCGCCTCCCCCGACGCGGCGGCGGGGATGTGGAAGCTCCCCCCTTCCGTGGACTGGACCCTGCTCTTCGGAGTCCTCTCCGCGGTGACGATGTCGGTCGGGAACCTTGTCGCCATCAACCAGAATAACGTGAAGAGGCTGTTGGCATACTCTTCGATCGCGCACGCCGGGTACATGCTGATGGGGTTCGTGCTCCTGACGCCGGCGGGCCTCAAGGCGATCCTGTTCTACCTCGTCGTGTACCTCTTCATGAACCTCGGGGCCTTCTACGTGGTGGTCCTGGTCGCCAACGGCACCGGGAGCGAGGACATCGCGGACTACTCTGGGCTTGGAAGGCGGGCGCCTTTCGCCGCCGTTTCTCTCGCAATCTTCCTGTTCGCCCTGACGGGCATCCCGCCCTTCTCGGGGTTCATCGGAAAGGTCTACCTCTTCGCGGAGGTCATCAACCGGGGGGTATACTGGCTTGCGGTGGTTGCGGCGCTAAACAGCGTCGTTTCGTTGTATTATTATGCGCGAATCGTTAAGGTAATGTTCCTGGAGGATCCCAAGGAGAGCGCGGAGCTGCCGGTCCCGGCGTTTCCCAGGGCGGTGCTCTCCCTGCTTGCGATCCCCACCCTGGTGCTCGGGATATACTGGGAGCCCGTTGCCCGGGTGGCCGCAAATTCCGTGAGGCTCCTGGCGTTTTGATTCCTTTCCGGGAAGGAGCGCGGTGCTGAACTTCGTATCTTCCATACAGTTCTCGGACCCGTACTTCTCGGTCCTTCTGCTGCTTGTGATCGCCTTGGCGATGTCGGTGGGCTTCGTGTTCCTGTCGCAGGCGCTTGGCCCCAAGCGGTACGACCGGGTCAAGTACAGCGTCTACGAGTGCGGAGTAGATCCCATCACCCCCGCAGCGGTACGAATTTCCGTAAAGTTCTACCTGATAGCGCTTCTGTTCATCCTCTTCGACCTGGAAGCGGCCTTCCTCTACCCGTGGGCGGTGCTCTTCCGGCAGCTGGGGTGGTTCGGATTCATAGAGATGGGGATCTTCATCCTGATCCTCCTGGCGGGGCTCGTCTACGCCTGGAAGAAGGGGGCCCTGGATTGGCAGTAGAGAAGCAGGCCAAGGGCGGCTCCCAGGGGAGCGGCTACGCACTGACCACGCTCGAGTCGATGATCGCGTGGGGACGCAAGTATTCGATATACCCCTTCACATTCGCCACCGCCTGCTGCGGCATCGAGGTGATGGGGGCGTTCGGCACGCACTACGACCTGTCGCGGTTCGGGGCCGAGGTGGTGCGCTTCTCCCCCCGGCAGGCCGACATGCTGCTCGTCGCGGGGACGATCAACTACAAGATGGCACCGGTCATGGTCCGCATATACGAGCAGATGCTCGAGCCG
>JAGVHM010000022.1 GCA_020056545.1 bacterium | reverse complement strand
TCGGAGCCCTGGAGGTGGCGATCGAATCGGGACGCGCGGCCGTCGAGGAAGGCGCGGCCGAGCTGTCGCGGCAGCAGGAAACGATCGACCGTCTCCTTGAGGAGAAGGCGGCCGCCTCGGCGCACATCGATTCCCTGGAAAGCGTGGGAAAAGGGATCCGCCGCCAGGAGCAGGAAGCGGCCGACCGGCTCTCCGATCTGCGCCTGGCCGTCCAGAGGATCGACGGAGACCTGTCTAGCCTCGACATGCTCACGTACCAGCGGTACGAGGCGCACCCGGCGGATCTCCCCATGCCTGAAGCGGAGGCGGAAGCGGAGGCGGAAGCGGCGGAAACGGCCGGGTGGGACGCGCGCGCCGGGGAGATCAGGGAACGGATGACCTCGATCGGGGAAGTGAACCTCGCCTCGATCGACGAGTACAGGGAACAATCCGAGAGGCACGCATTCCTGGCCGGTCAGAACGAAGACCTCGAAAGGTCCCTCGATGACCTCGCCAAGGCGATCCAGCGGATAAACCGTACCACCCGGGAGCGTTTTTCCGACACTTTCGGCAAAATCAACGAGAAGCTCATGGAAGTGTTCCCGAAGCTGTTCATGGGCGGGCGGGCATTCCTCGCGATGGTCGACGAGGACAACCTGCTTGAAACCGGGGTGGAGCTCGTCGTTCAGCTTCCGGGGAAGAAGCTGCTGCCTCTGGCTTCCCTGTCCGGCGGGGAAAAATCGCTCGCCGCCGCGACCCTCATATTCTCCATCTTCCTGGTCAAGCCGTCACCCTTCTGCCTGCTGGACGAGGCGGACGCCGCTCTCGACGACGCCAACATCGATCGATTCAACGCCCTTGTCAGGGAGATGTCGGGCCGCTACCAGTTCCTGCTCATCACCCACAACAAGAGGACGATGGAGCTGGCCGACAACCTCTACGGGATCACGATGGAAAAACCGGGAATATCCAAAGTCGTCTCAGTGAAATTCAACGCGTGACCAGCCCGCATTTCTCACCAAGGTTCGTCGCGAGGCGGTGGAGACGGGTATGGATACAAGGCGTCGCGACCGAGGGCCCCGGAGACGTAGTTAAAACTACGTCGAGGAGCCCGACCGAGCGCAACGCAGGAGACATGCCCGTATCCGCCGCCGCCGCAGAAGCTTGGTGAGAAATGCGGGCTAGGCCGGCCGATTCCTTCCTCTCCCGCCTGAAAGCGGGGCTGTCCAAGACGCGCGAGCTGCTCCTTATGAACGTGGAGGCGGTCGCGCGCGGGATAGGGCCTGTCGACGAGGCGGTCCTGACCGGGCTGGAGGAGGCGCTCATACTGGCGGATGCGGGGGCGCCGCTTGCGAGGGAATATGTGGATGCGCTGCGGGGGAAGTGGCGCCACGGGGAGCTCCCTGACACGGAGGCGCTACGGGCGGCGCTGCGCGCGATGATTACGGAGACGCTCGCTCCCAGGATGGTACCCCTCGATGTAAGGCCTCCGTACCCCGTCGTCATACTCGTCGTCGGCGTGAACGGGGTCGGGAAGACGACGACAATCGGGAAAGTCGCGCATTGGCTGAAGGAACAGGGGCATCCCGCCCTGCTGGCGGCGGGCGACACTTTCCGTGCGGCGGCGATCGAGCAGCTTAAGATCTGGGCGGAACGGACAGGCTCGGATTTCGTGCAGCACAAGGAGGGCTCCGATTCCTCCGCGGTCGCATACGACGCCGTCAGGGCCGCGAAGGCCAGGGGGCTCCACGCGGTCCTTGTCGACACCGCGGGGCGGCTCCACACGAAGTCCCACCTCATGGAGGAAATGCGGAAAATGGTCCGGGTCATCGGAAGGGAAATGCCGGGAGCGCCGCACGAGGTGCTGCTGGTGCTCGACGCCACCAACGGGCGCAACGCGATCGCTCAGGCGAAGGCCTTCCGGGAGTTCACCGGGGTGACGGGGCTCGTCCTCACGAAGCTCGACGGCACCGCGAAGGGCGGAGTGGTGCTCTCTGTCTCCCGGGAAATAGATGCCCCGGTCCGGTTCATCGGCGTCGGCGAGTCCGTCGAAGACCTGCGTCCTTTCGATGCTTCGGCCTTCGCCGAAGCGCTATTCTGATTTTCCTCATTCCATGATCGACAACCTTTTCCTGCAGGTGCTTGGAGGGGCCTTCCTGCTCCTGTACAGCGTCCGCATCACGGGGCAGGGGTTCGAGCTCGCCTTCGGCGCGGGCATGAAGGGGTGGTGGTCCTCGCCGGGCCGCAGCCGCCTCGGGGGATTCGGCGCGGGAGTCGCCGGGACCGCGCTGCTGCAGAGCTCCGGGGCGGTCGTCACCCTCCTCGTATCATTCGCGGAAATATCGCCTCTGCCTCTTGTCCAGTCGCTTTCGGTCGTCCTCGGCGCCGATCTCGGAAGCACGCTGATAGTCCAGGTCCTCTCCTTCCGCATTTATACCTACGCATTCCCGGTGCTCTCGTCGGGCATTTTCCTCTATCTGTGGGGGAGAAAGCCCAAGGTGCGGGCGGTCGGGCAGGGGCTGTTGGGAATCGGTTTCATGCTTCTGTCGCTCAAGTTCCTCTCGGGCGCGGCGGGCGGCATGGGTGAAGTGGCGAGCCTGCGCTCACTGATGATGGATCTGGGCGGTGCGCCCCTGGTTGCCTTCGTTTGGGGATTGTTTCTCAGCGCACTGTTCCAGAGCAGCACCGCGGTGATGATCCTGCTGATCGCATTCACCCAGGAAGGGGTGTTGCCGGTTTCCGCGGTCCTTCCGATGGTTCTGGGAGCGAATGTCGGAGGTTCGTCGGTGGCGTTCATCGCCTCTTCAGGCCTGGCAGCCGATGGGAAACGGGTTGCGTGGGGGCACGTGCTGATGAAAATCACGGGGGCCCTGCTGTTCCTGCCGTTCTTCGCCCCGACCCAGAGATTATTGTCCCTGCTGTCACCCGATCCTTCCCGGATCGTCGCAAACGCGCACACGCTGTTCAACCTTTCGCTCGCGGCGGTCTTTTTCCCTCTGGCGCCCAGGATCGCCTCGCTGCTTGCCGGGATGATGCCGGAAAAGAAGGAGAAGGCCCCGAGGGGAAAGCCGATGTATCTGGACCGGAACCACCTTCCGGTCGCCGGGGCGGCGCTCGGGCAGGTGGCCCGCGAGATCATCAGGATCGCGGACATGATCCAGGAGATGCAGGAGCTGGCACGGCAGGCGGTCCGCGAGGTAAGCGAGGAGATCGCCGAACGCATCCGCATCATGGATGACGACGTCGACGAGTTGACACGCGAGTTCAAGGTGTTCCTGTCGGCGCTGGGCGAGGGCACGCTCGATTCGGAGCAGACGAACCGCGCGGTGGCGTACATCGCCATCGTCTCCGACCTCGAGAATATCGGAGACTTCGTAGACAAGACGCTCGGGGACCACGTGCGCCGGATGGCGGAGAGGGGCCAGCGCTTTTCCGAGGAGGGGGCGAAGGAGCTTCAGTCATTCATGCTGGAAGTGGAGGAGATGTGCAGGGAGGCGATCTCCGCTTTCGTTACGCGCGACAGGAAGGCGGCGGGGAATGTGATAGCCCGCAAGAAAGCGGTCAGCCAGGCGGAACGGGACCTGCGTCTCGCCCATATCAACCGCCTTCGGAAGGGGATGCAGGAATCCCTGGAATCGAGCGCGGCCCACCTCGACATTCTTTCCGCCTGGAAGGTGATAGCTTCGCACTGCGCTGCTATCGCCCACAACATCGTGCAGATAGAGGAGTAGGACGGCGGGTCCCTTGGCGATTGACCCTGCGGACGGGAAGGGTTAGTTTAAATCTATCGACGAACATCATGGAGGGAGAACCCGGAAGATGGCGGATGAATCCTTTGTCCTGATCGAAAAAAAGATCAACGATCTTGTAGGGTTGGTGTCGACCCTGAAAGGGCAGAACGCGGACCTTTCAGCGCAGCTGGAACAGAAGAAGACGGAGGCGAAGGAGCTCTCCCGCAAGGTCACCGAATTGACCAATGAGCGGAACCAGATCCGGTCGAGAGTGGATAAGATAATGTCGCGCCTCGAAACCATTGAGTTGTGACGGTTCGAATGTATAATGGGTAATTGAAGGGGATGAGCAACCGGTACGACGTGAACATCGCCGGGTACTCGCTGGCCGTGAAAACGGACCGGTCGGCGGACCATATGGCGCGCCTGAGCGAGCTTCTCAACGAGAGGGTTCGCGAGGTGCAGAAATCCGGCGCGACCACGAACTACCTGAACGTAGTCATGCTGGCGGCGATGAAGCTGGCTGACGAAGTCCTGGAGCTTCGGGGAAAGCAGGACGAGGAAAAGAAGCTCCTCGAGCAGAAGAGCAGAGATCTCCTGGACGCGCTGGACAGCGCGTTGAAATGAAAGTGGAGGCAAGGTCGGTTAACCCCTGTCGTGCGCGTGATTGGCGGGAGAGTTTGAGCCAACACACGTAGAAAGGGATCCCGTCCTGACGGCGGTGCGCATGCCCCCGCCGGGGGAAGCCTGAAGCCGTCACAATCAGGGAGCCCACCTGGTGAGAGCCAGGTTCGACTCGACTGTCGACACGGCACAGCGCAGGGGTTTTTACATGCAATCTCCGCGGAAGGCGGCGTTTATATAGATTCGGGGTGCAGGAAAAGGGTTTTGTGACGTTCGTCCACGAATAAGGTCAGGTCGTTTTGCCATAGCGGTTTAGTCGTAGCGGTGCGGGGTTTCATCGACCTGCCGCATCGCCTTATTCGCGGTTCCTGCCTACCCCGTCATTCCCGAAAACGGCGGTTTTTTCATGCTTATGGCAAAGCGGAAGGCAGAGCTTCGCCGGTCCGAGCGGGGGCGCACCCGCGCGGGCGCCGAGGAAAAGAATCTCGCCGGCAGGAGCCTCGAGGTTCAACGGCGGTTCCTTGCCGCCTTTCCTCCCGTGCCGGGAGGACGGGTCGCGTTGTACGCGGCCATCCCGGGGGAAGTCGGTACGGAACTTATCCGGGCCATGTATCTGGGTGCGGGTGTGGAGCTTCTATATCCCCGGGTCATGGAAGACGGGAAACTCTCCTTCTATCGGAACGGCAGCCCTGACATCTGGGTCCGCGGGAAGTACGGGCTCATGGAGCCGCGTATTTCTCCGGGGATGGAAGGGCTGCGGAGCGGGTTCGATCTGGTCGTCGTCCCCGGGGTCGCGTTCGACTCCATGGGCAGGCGCCTCGGAAGAGGATACGGCTACTATGACAGGTTCCTGGCCGATCTGGCTGGTTCCGCGAATACGGTAGGCCTGGCGTTTTCACGGCAGTTGCTGCCGGAAGTCCCTGTAGACGCCTGGGACGTTCCGGTGGACGCGGTCGTGACGGAGGACGGCGTCATCCGGGTTCCCCGGGCGCGCCGCGATGGGCACATAAAATAGATGCGTTACCAAGGAGGCTTCTTTGAATACGGACATGATCGTCATGACGGCGCTTGCAGGTCTGGCGGCGGCCCTCGGGCTGGTCGTGGTTTTCCTTATCGTGAAAAAGCGCTTGGCGGAAGACAAGGCGCGCGCCGGGTCGGCGCAGGCCGAGGAAATCCGGCAGAGCGCGAAGAAAGATGCGGAGAATATTCTCAAGGAAGCGGCCCTTCAGGCCAAGGATTACCAGCTCCAGGTCAAGCTCGACTTCGAGCGCGAGACGCGCGAACGTAAGAACGAGATCTCCCAGCTGGAAAAGCGCCTCCTCCAGAAGGAGGACCAACTCGACAGGAAGACAGAGGCGCTTGAAGCCAGGTCCCAGGAGTTCGGGAAGAAGGAAAAAGAGCTGGCCGAGCAGTCGAAGAAAGTCGAGGCGCAGCAAGGCGAGTTGCGTGAGGACATAAGTAAGGCGAAGGAGAACCTGGAGCGCATCGCGGGGGTGACCTCCGAGCAGGCGAAAACGGAGCTGGTCGAAATGGTGACCAACGAGGCCAGGATGGAAGCCGCGAAGAAGATCCGCGCCATGGATGAAGAGTTCAAGGAGGAGGCTGCGCAGAAGGGGCGGAAGATGATTTCCCTCGCCGTGCAGCGGTACGCGGCGGATTACGTCGCCGAGCACGTCGTCTCGGCGGTGCCGCTCCCCTCCGAAGAGATGAAGGGGCGGATCATCGGACGGGAGGGTCGCAATATCCGTGCGTTCGAAGCGGCGACCGGGGTCGACATCATAATCGACGACACGCCCGAGGCCGTCATCCTCTCCGGGTTCAATCCCGTGCGCAGGGAGGTAGCCCGCATCGCGCTCACGCGGCTTGTCCAGGACGGCCGGATCCACCCGGCGAGGATCGAGGAGACGGTCGAGAAGGTGACAAAGGAGGTCGATGAACTGATCCGGGAGGCGGGTGAGCAGGCGCTCTTCGACCTCGGGCTACACGGGATCCATCCCGAGCTGATCAAGCTTATCGGGAAGCTGAAGTACCGGACCTCGTACGGGCAGAACATCTACACCCACTCCCTCGAGGT
>JAGVHM010000147.1 GCA_020056545.1 bacterium | reverse complement strand
TGGGCCCCTGCATCCGCCCGGACCAGATCATGCCGGAGGAGCACGTCGCCGAGGTGGAGGCGGCTTTCGCCGAGCAGATGGGCGCGCTCGCTTCGGAAGGGGTGGACCTGGTCGTCCTCGAAACGTTCACCAACCTCAAGGAACTCCAGCTCGCCGCCAGGACCGCAAAGCGGCTCGGCCTGCCGGTGCTTGCGTCGTTCGTCCTGAACGAGCGGGGGGAAACGGCCGTGGGGACCAGCGCCGAGATGATGGCCCAGGCGCTGTCCGCGGACGACAACGTCGACGCCGTCGGGATCAACTGCGGCATAGGCCCTGCCGGGGTATTCGACGCGCTGCAAAACGTCCTGCCCCGCACGAAAAAACCGTTCGTCGTGATGCCGAACGCGGGACTGCCCCGGGACATCGCGGGTCGGATGATCTACCTCACCAGCCCCGAATACTTCACCGAGTACGCCAGGAAGTTCATAGAGATGGGCGTGCGCGGCGTCGGCGGGTGCTGCGGAACCACGCCTGCGCACATCCGGATGGCCGCCCGCGCCGTGAAGTCGATGAGCGGGGTGAAAAAACACGTCAAGGTCAGGCCCCTCGCCCGCCAGGAATCCCTCGTCCACGTCGTCCCCACGGAGAATAAGTCTCGGCTTGCCCGCAAGATCGCGGCGGGAGAGAAGGTCTCCTCCGTGGAGATCGTCCCCCCCCGCTCCTGGGACATGACGGATATGCTTGCGAAGGTCCGCCGGTGCGCGGAGGCCGGGGTGGACGCGATCAACATTCCCGACGGCCCGCGGGCAAGCGCCAGGATCTCCCCGATGATCGCCGCGTTGACCATCCGCCGGGAGGTCGGCATCGAGCCGATCCTGCACTACTGCTGCCGCGACCGGAACCTGATCGGCATGCAGTCGGACCTGCTGGGCGGATTCGCGGCGGGCCTTGCGAACTTCCTCATAATAACGGGCGATCCCCCGAAGGTGGGAGAATACCCCGACGTCACCGGGGTCTTCGACGTCGACGCGATCGGCCTCACGCAGGTGGTGACCAACCTGAACAGGGGCTTCGACATCGGGGGGAATCCGATCTCGCCTCCCACCGGCATATATATCGGGGTCGGCGCGAACCCGTGCGCGGTGGATCTCGAGCGGGAGCTCGAGCGCTACTTCCGCAAGTTAGACGCGGGCGCCGAGTTCGCCATCACCCAGCCGGTCTTCGACGTCGATGCGCTGTTCCGCTTCCTCGACCGGGTGGAACGGCACTCGCGGCAAATACCGGTGTTGGCCGGAGTATGGCCTCTCCTGAGTTTCAAGAACGCCGAGTTCATGAACAACGAGGTGCCCGGCGTGGTCGTGCCGAAAGAGATCCTGACCCGCATGGCGCGCTGCCGCTCAAAGGAGGACGGGCAAAGGGTTGGGATCGAGATCGCCCGGAAGATCATCGAGCAGGTTTCGCCGCGCGTGGGCGGCTTCCAGGTGAGCGCGCCGATGGGAAACGTGGACATCGCGCTGGCGGTGCTCGCGGGAATCGGGAACGCATCGACGTCGAATCCGAAAAGTTGACAACCCCCTCCTGCGTTCCTATAAAATGGTCCCATGGAAGAATCGCAGTTGAAATTTTCCGAGGACCACATCTGGGTTCTCGAGATGGGTGAGACCGCGCGCCTCGGCCTTTCCGAGTACGCGCAGGAGCAGCTGGGCGAAATCATCTCGGTCACGCATTCGGAAAAGGGGAGGTTCATCGAGCCCGGCGACACCATCGGGGAGCTGGAGTCCCAGAAGACGGTCGTCGAGATCCTTTCGCCGATCACGGGCACCGTCAAGGCCGTGAACGAGAACGTCGTGGAAGACCCCTCCCTGATCAACGTGGACCCCTACGGGAAGGGATGGCTGGTCGAGATCGAAGTCAACGACCCCGAGGAGATCGAGCGGCTGTTGAACCACGAGGAATATGAGACGTTCGTCGAGGATTGAACGAAAACCCCAAGGAAGGTAGATGACGACAGGAAACAACTCTCAAGCATCCCCTGCGACCGGCGACAGGCGAAACTTCATCAACATTGCACTCGGGACCTTGACGGCGATATTTTCCGCTTCCCTCCTCTATCCCCTGTTCCGGTTCCTGTGGCCTTCCGCGGACCGGCCTGGCGGAGAGGGGCGCATAGGAATCCCGGCGGAGGAGATGCTGGTCGGGCAGTCCCGCATCGTCCTGGTCCGCGGCGAGCCGGTGCTTGTCATCCGTGAAACGCACAAGATCGTGGCGGTCTCGGCGGTGTGCACGCACTTGAGCTGCGTGGTGAAGTACCAGGGCAATGGGGTCATTTCCTGTCCCTGCCATGCCGCGACGTTCGATCTCAACGGGAACGTGATGGGGGGGCCCGCCCCGCGTCCGCTGACTTCGTATCCGGTTCGGATCGAGGGGCAGAAGATCGTCGTCGGCTCTTAGGGACGGTCCTGGAACCTTAGAACCGGGACGTTCCTAAGAACTCGGAAACCGAACTTGGACTTCTATCGGTGGATGGTCCAAAGAAGTTGCGTCGGAAACAATATTATCTTTTTAGTGCTGCGCCGGTCCTATGCAGAGTTCTTAGGAACGTCCCGGTTCTAAGGTTCCAGGAATCTGGTTATTCAGCAGGTATGTGTAAATAAACAGGAGAAATCAGGACCGTCCCTGTTTTATTATGACTGAAGAACGGAAGACAAACGGCGAACTGAAGCAGGACGAGCACAGCCTGCAGCGGCAGGAGTTCGAGAAGCGCACGATCTTCACGGAGATCTTCAACCTTTTTTCCCTCGTGGGAATCATGTACGGCGTGCTGGACGAGCGCCTCTCCTTCCGCGAGGGGATGAAGAAGCAGTTCGAGAAGCCGGTCTGGTTCTACCGCACGCGGCTCGAGAACAACTTCCTGGCCTGCCTGGGGGGGATCTCCTTCCTCCTCTTCCTGTTTCTCATGGGGACGGGCGGCCTCCTTCTGATGCACTACCGGCCGACGCCGGCGGACGCCTACAAAAGCGTCGTCGACATCATGAACCAGGTCCCTTACGGGTGGCTGGTCCGGGGAATCCACCGATGGGCCGGCAACCTGATGATCGTCACCGTCCTGCTGCACATGATGCGGGTCT
>JAGVHM010000001.1 GCA_020056545.1 bacterium | reverse complement strand
TGTCGAATTCCGGTGAGGTTCCGGGTGCGTTCACCTTGGAAGGGTGGAAGGGTCCCGTAGGCGAGTACCTCGCTTGGGTCGGAGGTGCGAGTGATGATTGGGCGTTGAAGGACGCCTGGGACGGGGATCCTCCCGCCATGCACGATCGCCTGCTCTCCCGATACGCCGATGAGTTCAATGAGCATTGGCTTCGGTTCCTGGGCGGGACCGGAGTCGATCCGGGGATGAGCGACAAGCAGACGCGCGATTTCGTGGAGAGGTCCGCATCGGAGAACTCTCCCGTTCTGAAACTTCTTCGGGGGGTCGATGAGAGCACCCGCTTCGCGGAAAAGGCTGAGTCGGGACTCTCACCAATCGTCGATGAGTTCCAAGTGGTCCATGAGTTCTTCCACCCCCCGGGAAAGGGGAATCTGTATCAGAGATTGAAGGGGAGAATCGACCCGCAGAAGCCCGCTGCGGCGGAATACCTGGAGACGGTGAGCGCTCTGAAGGAGGCCTACGCCGACATCGCGAAGTCGGACGATCCGAGTGAGGCGCAGGAGGTCGGGGATCTGCAGAGCTGGGTCGCGACCCGCATGTCGAACGATCCCGTCGGTTCGGAGATGGAGAGACTCCTAACGCTGCCCAGCCAGGCGATCACCAAGAAGTTCACACAGAAAAAGGTGGCGGGAATCGCCTCGGGGATCCAATCGGAGTGGAGCGCTGTTTACCGCGAGTATCAGCAGAACCTAGCGGGCAAGTACCCCATCAGCGCCGGGGCGGGCGACGAGGTAGCATTGAGCGACTTCGAAGCGTTCTTCGGCCCAGGAGGGACCTTCTGGAAATTCTATGAGAAGGTGCTCAGCGGAAAGCTCGCGGAAGACGGCAGCGAGTTGCCGGACGAAGAGGTGTCGTTCAGTCCGGGCCTCCGCGCCAGCCTCAGGTCCGCGTATCGGATTCGAAGGGCGTTCTTCCCGTCGGGTGGAGAGGCCGCATTTTCGCTGACCCTCACGACCTCCACCCCCACGCCGCGGCCCCCCGGGGTATCGTGGTTCGCGACCACCCTCAGCGTCGGAGGGGAGTCGATCACGCAGAAGTCGGGACCTCCACTGCCGTCGCGACTCTCCTGGCCGGGGGGGAACCCGGCCGGCGGGGCGAGCCTGAATCTCAACCTTCGATCCTCCGCGACCGCGACGGCTCTCATCGGGGAAGGTCCATGGGGTTTCTTCCGGCTCCTCGATCGGGCGAAGATCACCGGCTCCGGCGGCGAGGCAACGATCACTTGGATGGTCGGGACCGACAAGGGAGACCTTTCGGTCAGCTATCAGGCCACTGGCCTTCCTTCGGTTCATCCGTTGGAAAAGGGCCTGTTGCGTTTCGGCTGCCCCGAGACGATCACGGCCTCGCGAGATTGATTTGAACTCTACCCGCGGGACGCGGAAAGGCAAGGCGCATGGGCGCATTCCATGATAGCTGCGGGGCAGGGAGCCGGAGCCCGGGTGGGGGCGCGTAAAACGTGACGCCGTTCGTACCAGGCTGCTTCGGCAAGCTCCCGGTCGCCGCCGATTTCATCGGACACCATCTGCACGACCATGATGCGCTCGCGCTCGAACGCTGGCTGCAGGAGGGGGTCGGCTCAGCGAGGGAGAGATTCGGAACCAGGTCCGACGGACTCCTCCGACAGATTCGGCCTACGTTCTTCATCCTCTGGTGGACCGACCCACGGATCCCCATCATTGGCGTGCTCCTACCGGGAAAGGATCGCAGCGGACGGAACTTCCCCTTCGCCGTCTTCTTCCAGACGCGCGCTTCCGTGTCTGCGGGGATTCTGGATGGCGCGCCCCTCCTCTTCGAGCGGTTCCTATCCGAAGCCGCTCGGATCGGAGCGCACAGTTGGGAAGACATCGCCGCTTTGATCGGAGCGATCGACGGCCTGAGAGATTGCGCACCGGTCCTCGATGCGGGTGATCCCTTCAAAGCGCTGATCGGGACAACGACCATCCAGAGTCTGATCCGTGGGAAGCACGATCGTTCCGGGTTGATCGCGTGGACCGCCGCGCATCTACACGCACTCCTCCCCCCTCCCGGCAATCACTCGAAGGAGGGCAGGAGCGTCGGGTTGCGGCTTCCCGTCCCGGCGTCCGGCGGCGAGGGGAGGGCCGTTACCTGCTTCTGGTTGGGGTTGATTCGGAGGACGTTCGGTACGAAAGGTACGCTGCCGACATGTTTCTGGACTCTCGCGGACGATGGTGGCGAAGGGTATCTCGACGTGTACTTCCATCCGGTCGATTCTCTTGGATTCCTCCATCTTCTCGACGCCGGTTTCGAGAGCGACGGTCTCTTCCCTGTCGAGGAGGGGTCGTCCGGGGCGCCGCGCCGGGACGCCGGCATCTCCCCGGATTCGTTGGATCGCCTCGGTGATCCGATGCTTCCACTGATCGATGCGCTGGATATCGTAGCTCCGATCGGCCGGCGGGATCTGAATTGAGGAATCGCGCCGGCCCCCATTCACGGGGGTCGATGACTGGATCGCCCCCGCCTGTTGGGGAGGGGACCTGTTCGAGCCAGTATGAGGAAGGAGCCATGAGATGAGCGAGACCTCGCCGGCCACCGAGCTTCTCGGGTTGGGGTCACGACCGGTGCGTCCGGATGCGCCGGCCGGAGATCCGGGACG
>JAGVHM010000088.1 GCA_020056545.1 bacterium | reverse complement strand
TTTTTCAGTTCCTTGTAGTCGGTTTCGTTCATACGGCCATGTCCACCCGCGGCACCCCGTCGTTCGCGACGCGGTCGGCGTAAAAGGAGGTGTACTTGAAGGCGTTGTCCGGAGAGATGCAGACGGCCACCGCCACCTCCGGCAGGTTCTCCTGCAGGGCGGCCCAGACGATCGCCCCCGTGGATGGGCCGACGAGCAGGCTCTCTTCCCGGGCGAGCCGGATCGTCGTCTCGTAGGCGGGGTCGTCGGGGACCCGCACCGTCTTGTCGATGAGCGACTCGTCGAGGATGCCGGGCTTTTTGCTCTCCTGGAAATTTTTCAGACCGGAGATCCTGTGCCCCTTCTCGGGCTCGATCGCGATCACGCGGACGTCGTGGTTTTTTCCTTTTAGAAATTTCGCCACGCCCGTGATCGTCCCGCAGGTGCCGTACCCGGCGAAGAAGTGAGTCACCTTGCCGAGCGTCTGTTCCCAGATCTCCGGGCCCGTAGTCTCGTAGTGCGCCCGCACGTTGTCCGGGTTCTCGTACTGGTTCGGCATGACGTACAGGTCCCTTGTCGCCTCGGCGGTTACGAAGGTCCACGCGAGCGCGATGGCGCCATCCTTGGGGTGGTCTATCGGGCACAGGTCGTCGGGAGTGGGCCACACCTCCGCTCCCAGGAGGCGCAGCAGCGCGATCTTCTCCTCCGGGGCGCCCGACGGTATCGTGATCGTGCATGGAACGCCTGCAAGGTTGGAGAGGGCTGCCAGCGCGATTCCGGTATTTCCGGAGGTCGGCTCGACGATCTTTTTCCCCTTGAGTCCGCCGCTGCGCTTCAGCCCCTCGATGAGGTACTTCGCGGTGCGGTCCTTGATCGACCCGAAGGGGTTCATCCACTCCAGCTTGGCGAAGATCTCTCCAGTCCCGGGCGGCGGAAGCCGTCTCAAGCGCACCAGAGGGGTCGGGTTCTCGCGCGAGCCGATCAGCTGGGAAACGTCGTCAAACACTTTCCGCGACAGGTCCATCGTTTCGCTCCTCGATGTTTTTCCGATCGATGCGTCCGGACAGCTCGCAGGCCGAGGTCTTCCCGACGAACAGCATGGCGGGCGACCGGATTCCCGCCTTTTTAACGATGCGCGGCAGATCGCCAAGCCGTCCGCGGAGGACCCGCTGGGCGCACAGGGTCCCGTTCTCCACGACGGCGACCGGGGTATCCGCGGGAAGATTTGCTTTCTCCATGAGGTCCCGCGCGAGCCCTTCCGCCCGCGCGACCCCCATGTAGACGGCGATGGTGCCGTCCGCCGGCAGCCGTTTCCAGTCGATCCCCGTTCCGCCCTTTCCATCCGCCTCATGACCGGCAAGAAACGTTACGGAAGATGATAAATCGCGGTGCGTCATCGGTATCCCGGCGGCGGCGGCGCATCCCGCGGCGGCGGTGATCCCGGGAACGATATCGAAGGGGATCCCCTCGGCTGCCAGGTATTCCGCCTCCTCCCCCCCACGGCCGAAGACGAGCGGGTCGCCCGACTTGAGGCGGACCACCGATTTCCCTTCCCGCGCGAGCCGCGCCATTGCCGCGTGGATCGCCGCCTGCTTGAGCGATGAGCCGTGGCCGGATGTCTTCCCCCTGCGCGCGAAGCAGATCCTGGCTGCCTTCGGAGAGGCAAGCGACAGGATCTCCCCCGGGACGAGGTAATCGTGGATCACCGCGTCCGCACCGCGCAGCAGCCCGAGCGCCCGCACGGTCAGCAGGTCCGGGTTCCCCGGGCCGGCGCCGACGATGTACACCGTTCCTTTAGGCGGCCGGGCGTCCCGCCGCCTGCGGCCCCTCTCGAACCGGACCGCGATCTCCTCCTTGCGCTCTTCCAAAAATTCACGTATCGCCCGTGCGGCGCCCGGGTTTTTCCCCCCGGTGGAGACCGCGACCGTAAACCCTTCGCCGTGGACCATGGCGGGGAGGATGAACGTGCACTCCTCCGGGACGTCCGCTACGTTCACGGGGATGCGGCGGCGCCTTGCCTCCCCGGCCACCAAGCGGTTCGTCGAAGGGTCGGAGGTTGCTGCGAAGGCCAGGTCCATCCCATCGAGGTGTTCCGGCCGGAAGGGGGCATGTATTCCGTGCACCTCGCCGCGCTCCGCCATTCCTCGCACCGGGACGGAAAAGTTCCTCGCGACGACGGTCAACCGTGCGCCGTGCGCAAGAAGATTGCCGATCTTCCGCTCCGCGACCTTCCCCGCTCCCACGACAAGTCCCGCCGCGCCGCGGAGATCCAGGAAAACGGGGAAATATTTCGCTTCATGCGTCATCGCCGCCTTAACCTCACAGGTAATATTCAGGTTCCTGTTTTCCGAGCGGGTCGGGGAGGATGCTCCCGCGGATCGCCTCCACGCGGACGCCGTCGCCTTCGGCGATCGTACCGGCCATCGGGTGGCTGCGCAGGAGGAGCGACTTCAACCGGTACCCTTCCTCCGTCTTCAACTCCACGCGCAGGTGCGTTCCCTGAAAGGATACGGATTCGACCGTCGCCTGCGCATGGCCCGTTTGAGCGATTCCCGGCGGGTGAACCGAGATGTCTTCAGGGCGCAGGATCACCTTCACCCAGCTTCCGTCCCCCGGGGGGCGGCTCCCGACCATCCGGATGGCGAGGCTCCCCGCGTAGGTGGTCCCGTGGTACATCTGGCCGGGCAGCACGTTGACTTCTCCCACGAATCGGGCGACGAACTCCGTTGCGGGCTCCTGGTAAATCTCCCGCGGAGTGGCGACCTGCTCGATCCGTCCCTCGTTCATCACCGCGATCCGGTCCCCAAGCTCCATCGCCTCCTCCTGGTCGTGTGTGACGATCAGCGCCGTGATCCCGACCTTCTTCTGCACCGACTTGATCTCGCGGCGGAGGCGCTCCCTCACCTTGACGTCCAGCGCCGACAACGGCTCGTCGAGGAGAAGGAGAGAGGGTTCCACGGCGAGCGCCCTGGCCAGGGACACGCGCTGACGCTCCCCGCCGGAGAGCCGGTCCACCGGCCGGTCCGTTTCCCCGGACAGGCCCACGAGATCGATGATCGCCCTTGCCTTCCGATTCCTCTCCGGCGCATTCTTCCCCCGGACCCGCAGGCCGAAAGCGACGTTTTCCAGGACGGTCATCCGCGGGAAGAGTGCGTAGTCCTGGAAGACGAACCCGACGCCGCGCTCGCGCGCCGGCGTGTTTTCCATGTTCCTTCCGCCGATCCGCACCTCCCCCGTGTCTTTCGGCAACAGCCCCGCCACGACCCGCAGGAACGTGGATTTACCGCAGCCGCTCGGTCCCAGCAGCGCCATCAGTTCTCCGGTCCCCACGGAAAGCGACACGCCGTCGAGGACAGTCTTTTCCCCGAAGGACTTCCGGATCCCCTCGGCGGAAAGGTGGGTGGTCATGCAAGCGCTTCCTTCATCCCCCGGCCGGACTGGACGAACTGGAGGAGGAGCAGGATGAGGAAGGAGGCGAGCGCGAGCAGGATCGCGATGGCTGACGCCCCTTCGACATCGCCCGTGTTGAACCGTGAAAAGATGTACAGCGGCGCGGTCTGCGTCCGCCCGACGAGGTTCCCCGACACCATGATCGACGCACCGAACTCCCCGAGCGACCGGGAGAAGGTGAGGAACGAGCCTGCTACGATCCCTTCCTTCACGGACGGCAGAGTGACCAGGAAAAACACCTGCCACTCCTTCGCGCCGAGCGTCCGCGCGGCGTCCTCCCCGGAGCGGGGGGCGGATTCGAGGACCGCGCCCACGGCCCGGACCATGAACGGGAAGGTGACGAAGACGTGGCCCAGGAGCAGGCCGGGGAAGGAGAACATCATCTGGATGTTCCGCTCGCCCAGGAACTCTCCGAAAGGACCCAGCGGCCCATAAAGGAGGAGGAGCGCGAAGCCGGTGACCACCGTGGGGATCGCCAGCGGGATGTCCACGAGGGCGTTGATCGCCCTCCGCCCCGGGAACCGGTAGCGGGTGAGGACGAACGCCATCGCCGTCCCGATCAGCCCGTTCACTACGGTAGTCGCCAGAGCGACCACCGCCGTCAGCCGCAGCGCCCCCAGGGCACCCGGATCCCGGAGGCGGCTCCAGAAGATCCCGAGCCCTTCCCGCACCGCATATTGGTTGAGGGAAACAAGCGGCAGCAGGATAAGCACCAGGAACAGCCCGATCGCGGCGGCGAACACCGACCATCGCACCAGGGCATCGAGATTCCGGAACCGGCCCGCGTTCATGCGCTTATCTCTGTTGTGTTTTTTTCCACGCGTTTTCGATGATGTTCTTCCGCGCGTTCTTCCACCCGCCGAGGTCGTCCACCGTGAACGGCTCGGCCACCTTCGCGTACTTTTCGTGGAACTCCTTTTCCACCTTGGCGTCAACGGGACGGAAGCCGTACTTCGCGTAAGCCCGCTGCGCCTCCGTCGTGTAGAGGAACCGGATCAACTCGTTGACGGCGTGTTCCTGTTCCGGCCGGATGTTTTTATCGATCCGGGCGATCTTCCACTCGGTCTCGATCGTTTTCCTCGGCACGGAGATCGCGTAGTCGCGTCCCTTGGCCTTCTCCAGCAGCGCCTCATTTTCGTACGTTACGATGGCGTCGCCGAAACCCGCGTCGAACTGGACGAAGGTCTGGCGCGCGGATTCGGGCTGCGCGATGACGTTCTTTCCGATCGCGGAGAGAAGTTTCACCCCTTCATCTTCCGGGGTGAAAGTCAGGTTCTTCAGGTTCGCCCCGGCGCCGTAGATCGCAAAGATCGCCCACTGGGCGCCGCCCGAGGTGTCCGGGCTTGCGTGGAGCACCTTGACGCCAGGCCGGGCCAGGTCCTGGTAGGTGTGAAGCCCCTTAGGGTTGTCTTTCCGGGTGACAAAAATGATGACCGACTTGATCACGGACCCCTTGTTGGGGTTCTTCTTCCAGTCGGAGGAGATCAGCCCCTTCTCTTTCAACTGGTCGAGGTAGAGTTCCGAGGAAAGGATCGCCAACTGCACCGGCGCGCCGCCGAGGATCTGGTTCTTAAGCGTTCCCGAACCGGCGAACGACGCGCTGATGTCGACGTCCTTCCCGAACTTCTCCTTGTAATATTTCCTGAAGGCCGGGAGGATCTCTTTCGTCGTCGCATCCTCCGTCACGCAGCAGGAATGGATCGCCAGGCGGATGGGTTCCGCGTATGCGGTTGTCGCCAGGATCGCCATTGCCAGGAAGAATACGATGCTCCTTTTCATACTGCCTCCACAAAAAAGATGTTATTTATAGGGTTTATCTATTAAGAAAATCCACGCTACGGCGGATCATAAGCGCACAAACCCTATGGGATAAGTAGCATATATATCGCTGTCGTGGGTGTCAAGGGAAAAAAAACGTCCACGGCGAAATACGTTTATCACGGAAAAACAAGATGAAGCGGAAGGCCGGATATGGTATAAGACCTTTATGAATAAAAGGAATTTGTATATTGAAGTGCGCCGTCTCGACGAACAGGGGAAGGAAAACGACCTTAGGTCCACGAATGCCGGAGAGCGGCTCGGCATGATGTGGCCGCGACATCTTATCCGGATTTTGCGAAGAAAAAGTTGAGTTTCTGCTGCTGGGGGCCTACACGCAAGAAACGGGTAATCCGATTCGGAATCAAATGTGGATATGGCCATAAACAAGAAAATATCGCTCTTCTTCGTTCTTCTCCTATTCGTTATTTCTTTTACGCTTGAGTTCCACCAGCACCCGGACAGGGCTGCGCACACCGACTGTGCCTTATGCCTTGTACTCCACAACGCCAACTCAGCCTCCATAAGCCATCGGGAATCCGGGCCCGCCTTCCGGCAACTGGCATTCCTGAAAATTCCCGCGCGGATTATCGATCCCTATTCCCATCCCAGGACCCAACCGGTAATCCGGCCTCCTCCGAAGTAATCGGCAACAAGTTCCACGTCGTTCCTGTTTCTTCATTTTTATGCTCGCTCCGGACAGGCATGCCTTTCCCGGGGCGCGCGAATAGAAATTCGGAGGACCCATGAAAACCCGCCTTTTGTCCGTATTGTTGATATCCACGGTCCTTGTTTCGCCGTCTTTCGGCGAAGACATCGAATCTGCCAAGGTCACGGGGTTGTTCGGCGGCTCCGCGTTCACCAACCCGTATATTTCGCTTGTGGTCAACACGTTCTTCCACGCCTCCAGCCTCAAGCAAGGTGAGGTGGACAGGCGGACCATCCCCGGGTTTACGAACCTTGCAATGGACAGCCGCAACAAGGGGTTCAACTTCGAATCCGCGGAGCTGTTTCTCTTTGCCCCGGTGGATCCGTATTTCAACCTCTACGCCACCATTCCGGTCACCGAGGATGGGGCTGAACTCGAGGAGGCGTTCTTTATCACCACCTCCCTGTCGTCCGGGTTTCAAATCAAGGGGGGAAAGTTCAAGGGGGGGTTCGGCCGCATCAACAGCCAGCATCCCCACGCCT
>JAGVHM010000079.1 GCA_020056545.1 bacterium | reverse complement strand
GGGGAAGTTTTTCGGAAGCCGCGATCCGCGCTCCCGCCTCCACTTCGCCGGGCGGTGGGCACAGCAGCGGCCGCGATGCCCCGACCACACCGACGGCCGCCGAAAGAGCAGCGCAATTACCCGAGAGCAGGAGCGGTTTCCCGCAACGGGCAAGGGAGGCGGCGGCGGTTTTCGCGAACCTGGCGGGGTCTCCGGAGTCGAACCGGACCGCGACCATGTCGACCGCAAGGGGTTGCCCCATCCGTTCAAATGATAGGGATGAGATGCTCCGCAGCCGTTCCTCCAGCGCCTCGCCTCCAAGCGCGTCGGATACCGAGATAGCTATCGCCGTAGGGTGGTAGAAGGTCTTTTCGTGGCGGAACATCACGACTTCGTCCCCCATCGTGACGGCGCCGTCTCCGGTTCCAACTACGATGCGCGGAAGCGGGGGCGCCGAGGCGGCGCCGAGGACGACTTTCGCTTCATCGGATGCGGGGGGGCACTTGTCTATCCCCGCTTTCCCGGCCGCCATCTGCATCGCGAAGGCGAGGCAGGTGGGGAATCCGCACTCCTTGCAGTTCGTCCTGGGAAGCAGCTTGTAGATATCCAGGGCGGTCAGCGCCAAGTCGCCTCCCGGAACGCCCTGACGTTCCCTGGATGCCGGAAAACCAGGAGATCGGCGCCCGCGGCGAGGCATGCCCATCCGGTGGCCTCTTCCCATCTGCGGCCGCGCAGACCAGGGTCCCCCCAGGAGGTTTCGGATGTGTCTACCGCCTCCCTTGCCTTCCACGCGTCCCCAAGGTGGCACAGCACCGGACGCGCAAGCATGGCGTCTCCCGAGAGCCCCGCCAGCCGGATCCGCTCGACGATGGAAAACGTGTATTCGAGTCCGTACCCGAGACCGCCGGTCAAAGGATCGATCAGGATCCTTTCCGGCGGGACTCCTATGTCCGAGAGGAGGAGGTTCGCCTGCTTCGCCATGTTTATGTCGATGGGAGACCAGGCGACGACCCCGTGCCCGTAAGCCAGCGCCGCACCGCCCACAAGGCGGTAGTTCCTTTCGTCGGCGTACGATAAGAAGACGGGGCGGGTGGCGGCCTCCGCGGCGGCGGGGAAGAGCTTCGCGTCGATTTCCTCCTCGCCGCAGCCTCCAACTATGACCGGGCAGGACACCGCGGCCAGCACATCCCGGACGATCCGCGCTCCATCCTCGATCCGCAGCCCGCCGCAGTCCGGGTGGCATCCGTCCAGGGAAAGGAAGAGAAACCGGGCGCCCCACGCATCGGCGGAAACCATGGCGAGGGAGACCGGGTCCGTTTCCCTGCCTTCGAACGCCTTCGCCAGGGACGGCGGAAGTTCCGCGTTTCCCGTCCGGATCTCCATACCGATCGCCGCGGGATTTGGCTTCTCTCCTTCCGGCGCAAGGGGGAGCGCGTTCTGTCCGCCCACGGTCACGGGCGTTCCCCCGTCGCCGGCCGGGAGGGTCACCGTGAGGATGCGGCCGGGGAAAACCTGCGTCGGGAGCGGGACCGTCATAGCAGCGGCGGCATCGACAGCGCCGGGTGCCCCGCTTTCTTCAGGTGCTGGACCAACTGCTCGGGCGTCACCGCGATAGTCTCGTCGGCGATCTTGCCGACGAGGTCCGGCATGCCGATCTCCGCGGCACGGGCCGACAGGTCCGCCCCCAGGTGCTCCTTCATCTCCTTTGTCATCCATACGATTCGCGGCAGGCCCCCCTCGGCGGCCAGGAATCTCCTGCTTAAGAGATAATGCTTTCCGACCCCCATGAATCCCGGGGTCTGGATTCCTCCCCCGACAGAGCCCGCCAGCGTCGAGAACCCCATGCCGCAAGGCGTTTCGGAGCCTTCGAATTCCCGGTTGACCACCATGAAGCCGTTGGCCTCGGGGATCACCGCGATGATGCATTCAAAGCAGCCGCAGGAGGTCATCGGGGCGTCCATTATCGAGTAGAGATTGAAACCGGGAACTGTGTTCCGGGAGTGCTCACGGACGAACGCGTTCACGCCGTCCCAGGCGCCCTTGACCGGATCGAGGACCGCGCCCTTCAGGACGGGTTGGTTCGGCCCGGTGGGCGTGATCTCGTACCCCGCTTTTCCGTCGAGCCAGTTGATTGCGCCGCACAGCCCCAGCCGCTCCGGGGCGACGATGCAGACGTGGTTCGGGGCGAACGACTGGCAAAGGGTGCAGGAGTAGAACTCCTCGACGGCGTCGTCGGTCAGCGTCCTGGCCCGCGCGTCGCGCTCGGCGTATAGCTTCCTGGCGAACGCCATGCCTTCGAGCACGTCCTTCTCGCGTGTATGGATCGCCACGGAAACCCTGTCCACGATGTTCTCGAAGTCTGAGTGGATCTTTGCGTAGAGCATCATCCCGAGATCCGCGAGTCCGAAACCCTTTGACTGCGCCTCGCAGGAGACCCGGATCCAGGTGGTATCCCGCTGGGCCACGTGCATCGTGCCTTCCCCATAGTTGACGATCCTGTGGATGCGCCGCTCCAGCACCGATTCGAAGTCCTTCTGCATCCTGCCGCCGGCGACCCTGACGACTATGCCAAGAGGAAGCGTTCCGCCTTTCGGCATGTCGGGTATGTCGGGGCCGGTCACCGTGATCTCCTTGTCCCTCACCTCGGAGATGGGCGCGGAGACCACCAGTTCGTACGCCGGACCGCGGCCTCCGCCGAATTCGGCCCAGGTGTCGGATTTCCGGATGCGCTCCCCTTCGTAGGCGGGCCCGAAGGCTATCGGGATGGGGACCTTGACGATCTTCGCCTTGATGCCGCGCGCCTCCATCCCGGCCCTTACCATCTCCTCGCCGGCGGGGCTCCGGAACAGGGAGCCGGGGACCTCCGGCAGGTTCCGGTCGGAGAGCACGGGGAACCCCGCCTTCATCGCGCCGGCGATCACGGCAAGCCCGATCTCGTCCATGGGACCAAGGGCGCAGACGAACGCCTTCACACGGTTGGAAAGGTAGCTGTACATCGCGGCGGATTGTCCGCGGCCGATTCCTCCGAAAGTGAGGCCCGCCCGGACGGCGAAGTTGACGGCATGGATGACGGCCGGGAGGGGGCCCAGCGGAAACGTCTTGAAATCGTCTCCCAGCTTCACGCCCGCCTTGTCCATCTGCTGGACCACAGACCCCGCCAGGAAAACGAGGAGGCCGATCTCCTGGAACCCGCGGATCATCGCCGCGGCGGCCGAAGGGTCGGAGGCCTTGCCGATCACGACCGCAACTCCCGGAACCGAGCCGTCCACCATGAATATGCCAAGCTTGCGCAGGATCGAGTCGGGGATGAACCCGGTCGACGGCGGCGGGAAGGGGTTTCCGTCCTTGTGGGAGAGCGCCCCGAGCACGTCGGCCGCCAGGAGGGTCGCGGCGCCGGCTTCAAGCGCGTTTTCCAGCGTCGGTGAATTGCGGATCAGCCCTTCGGCCAGGTCGAGGACCTTCTCTCCGTCGACAAGCGTCGCCACTTTCAGGTCAGTGAGTCCGAACGCGACCGGCAGCTCGTACGCCGTATCGGGGTACCCGAGCGGGGCGTTCGCGCCTCGCCCGGCGATGTTGTGCGAGAGGGATGCCCGGGCGAGCGAGATGACGCTTCTCGCCCCGATAATGCAGGAAGAGCAGAAAGTTTCGGTCATGGCATCTCCTTGCCGGGGGAAACGGCGAAATACAGCCGATGAAAAATTGTAATGCATGCGATTCCCCCATACCAAGGGAAATCGGGCGAGAAACGGAAATGAGACCCTCATGCCGCTGCAAGCAGCCGATCCGTTATGATATTGTCAATCCCTGCACGGAAGAATCACGCGCAGAAGAGGTCCGTCGCATGAAGCGGAGGATGCTGTTCCTTCTGGCCCATCCCGACGACGAGACGTTCGGCCCGGGGGGAACCATTGCGAAATATGCGAGCGAAGGAGTCGACGTGTACCTCGCCACGGCGACTAAAGGGCAGGCGGGAATGGTGGGGGATCCTCCCGTCACCGATCGGGAGCATCTGGGAGAGGTCCGTGCCGCGGAGCTTCTCTGCGCCGCCGGGATCCTTGGAATCCGGAAAGTCGCTTTCCTCGGATTCGAGGACGGTCAGCTTCTCCATACCCCCTTCGAACTGATTGTGGAGAAGGCGGTGGAGCAGATCCGGTGGATCCGCCCCCACGTCATCGTCGGATTCGGCCCGGAAGGAGTCTCGCGCCATCCCGATCACATGGTGATGTCGCGGGTGGCCTCGGAGGCGTTCGAAGCCGCCGCCGACCCGACGCGGTACACCCGCCAGATGATGGACGGCATCGCTCCGTGGGCTACGTTCAAGCTGTACCAGTTCGAAATCGCGAAGGAGATCCTAGCCCTGTGGAACGTGCCCCTCTCGGGCGTTCCGGGCGGGAAGATCACGACAGTCGTGGATACCTCGGCGCAGGTGGACAAGAAGGTGGAGGCTTTCCAGTGCCATCGGACCCAGTCGAAGGATTCCCGGCGAATCCTGTCGCGCGAGGGATACCGGGAGTTCGCCCGCCGGGAGACCTATGTGCTCGCGAAGAGCCGTCTTCCCCGGGTGAGTCTGCCGGAGAGCGATCTGTTCGACGGGATTTCCGACGACGATGGGGCTTAAGAGGCGATGAAAGTCGGCATCTTCGGAGCCGCGGGTGCGGGCAAGAGCACCATCTTCCGCGCACTGGCAGGCGCGGGCGAGTCCGCTTCAAAGGGCGTGTCGACCGGTATCTGCACGATCCGGGTGCCCGACGGCCGGCTGGACAGGCTTGCCGTCTTTTTCCCTCAGAAAAAAGCCGTGCACATATCCATTTCCTTCGAGGACATCGATACGAAGGAGGGGGAGCTGCTTTCGCCGGAGACCCTTGTGAAGATCAAGGGGATGGAGGTGCTGGGGATAGTGGTGCGCGGGTTTGCGGACGATTATTACCCTGCGCCGCCGGGGGGTCTCGACCCCGTTCGGGAGTTCCGGTCGATCGAAACGGAGCTGACGCTATCGGACTATCTGATCGCCCAGAAACGGATCGAGAAGATGACGAAGGAAGCCCGCCGCGACACCGAATGGATCCTGCTTCATAAGGCCGTCGCATCCCTTGAGAGGGAGGTTCCCCTTCGTCGCGTCTCATTTTTGGGGGAGGAGGCGCGCGTGCTCGCGGGTTTCCGTTTTGTGAGCAGGCTCCCGCTACTCCTCGTGCTGAACGTCGGCGAGGGAGACCTCTCCGCCGGGCCGTACCCGGAACTTGACGCCGTTGCAAGCGACCGGGGGATCCCCCTCCTGCGCCTCTCGGCGAAGATCGAGGAGGAGATCTCCCGACTGTCTATGGCGGAACAGGCCGATTTTATAAAAGAAATGGGGATCGCCGAGAGCGCCCGGAACATGCTGGTCCGCGGGGCCTTCGACGCCCAGGACTACATCTGCTTTTTCACGATAGGGGACGACGAGGTCCGTGCCTGGAACATCCGGCGGGGGTCCACGGCGCTCATGGCGGCAGGAAGTATCCATTCCGACATGGGAAGGGGGTTTATCCGGGCGGAGGTGATCGCATGCGAGGACTTCTTCCGGTGCGGCTCGATGGCGAAGGCAAAAAGCGAAGGAATATTGCGTCTTGAAGGGAAAGAATACATTGTGCGGGACGGCGACATCCTGCAGATCCGGTTCAATGTTTGACCTGAAGGCATACGGAACGGATTATCACTAAATATTTTCCCCCGGGTGCCGAAGAGGATTACGATGGGAAATATTGTGAGCATAGGGAAACCGTACCAGAAGACAGACGGGAACAGGATTTCCATTCTCGTCGTCGACGATGAGGAATTCATACGGGCTCTAGTCAGAGAACGTCTTGAAATAGCAGGGTATTCGGTGGAAGAGGCCTGCAACGGGAAAGACGCCTTGGCCAAGCTTTCCGCCAGTCTGTATACCGTTCTCCTCACCGACATCCGGATGCCTGAAATGGACGGGATTTCCCTTCTCAAGGAAGTGACAAGCCGGTACCCGGAAATAGCGGGAGTGGTCATGTCGGCGCACGCCGAGCTGGACACCGCGGTTTCCGCCCTGAAGATAGGCGCCTGCGACTACATCACCAAGCCGTTCAACTTCGACGTCCTTCTCATCACGATCGAGAACTCCATCAGGAAAAAGGCCCTCGAAAGGGAGCTTCAGGATTACCAGGTGAACCTGGAGAAAAAGGTCAAGGAGCAGACCGACCTCATCAACCAGATGTACATCCGATCGATCGACTCCCTCATCAAGGCGCTCGAGGCGAAGGACTTCTACACGCGCGGACACTCCCAGCGGGTGACCATGTACTCCGTTGCGATCGGGAAGGAGATGCGCCTTCCGCAGGAACAGCTCGAGACCCTGCGCCAGGCCGCGATCCTCCACGACCTCGGCAAGATCGGCGTCCGGGAGGCGGTTCTGAACAAGCCCGGGAAGCTGAACGACGAGGAGTACCAGGAGATCATGATGCACCCCGAGGTGGCGACCAAGATCCTGGGGCCGATCCCGTATTTCCGGCCGCTCCTTCCGGCGATACTGCATCACCACGAGCGGTTCGACGGCCTCGGCTATCCCATGCATCTCAAGGGGGACGACATCCCTCTGGAATCCCGCATCATGGCGATTGCCGACACGTTCGACGCCATGACCTCGACCCGCGCCTACAGGACGGCGCTCACGCTTCAGACAGCCAACGAGGAGATCCTCCGGTGTTCGGGGACGCAGTTCGACCCGAAGATCGTTCCCATGTTCATCGGGGTGCAGGGAAGGATCGAGATACTCGGCGACCTGGACGACCTGGTCCTGCCCGACGGCCACGTGGACAAGATATTCGCCCAGTCCGGATGATGGGGCCCTATCTCACGAAAGACGAAAGAAGGGAGCTGCTGGAGATCGCCCGGCGCGCAGCGGCTTCGTACGTCAAGGAAAGAAAGGTCCCCGGGGAACGCCCCGGCTTCCCGAAGCTCTCAGAGCCGGGGGCGGCCTTCGTGACGCTCACCCATCGGGGGCGCCTCCGCGGGTGCATCGGATACACGGAAGCGAAGTCTCCCCTCTATCGCACGGTCCAGGAATGCGCAGTCGCCGCGGCCACGGAAGACCCGCGGTTTTCCCCCGTGGAACCGGGGGAAATCAGGGATATCCGGATCGAAATATCCGTCCTCACCCCGCTGGTTACGATCCGGCCCGAAGATATCGAAATCGGCGTCCACGGACTGATGGTCAGGAAAGGCTCGCTCCGCGGCCTCCTGCTGCCGCAGGTGGCCACCGAGTACGGCTGGGACCGGAGGGCGTTTCTTTCCAACACGTGCCGCAAGGCGGGACTTCCCGCCGACGAGTGGGAGAAGGGCGCGGAGCTGTACTCCTTCACCGCGGAGGTATTCGGGGAATAGACATGCGGCCCGAAGAGTTCGACGTCTACCCGATCCTGCACGACGGGAAGGTGTACAACATAATCACGCCTTTTGATCTGACGTTCAAGGAAGTTCATGCCATGCTCGCATGGCTGGACGAAAGGGGCGCCTTCTCGATCACCGCCGAAGACGAGGAGATCGGGTCCGGTAAAATGTTCGCCTGCGGCGTCCTGGGCGTCACATTCGAGG
>JAGVHM010000189.1 GCA_020056545.1 bacterium | reverse complement strand
ACTTTTTCTTTGAGGAGACGGACTGGGCCTATCAGATGCGGCGGGCCGGATGGAAGGTCCTGCATGTGCCGACCGCTTTCATCTACCATCTCCAGGGGCAGAGCATCGGCCGGAATCTCCACTCCCGCATCGAGTTCTACCGCTCCCGCTACCAGTTCTTCCGCAAATGGAGGAGCGGTCCGTACTATCTAACGGTCCGCGTCGTGATTTTGCTGCGCCTTGTCGTGGATTGGCTGCTCACCTTTCTCGGCGTTCTGCTGACGCTGGGATTCCAGAGGGGGCTGCGCAACAAGTGGGCGGTCTATGGCCGTCTGCTCGTGTGGCACCTCCGGGGATGCCCCTGAACGCAGGCATGGCAGCGGTTCCCCGCTGATATTGCTTTGACTTTCCGGGGCGATGGGATTGGCTTCGGACCGATGTTTACGGAATGAACACAAGGATGTTGAGACGAACCTATGAATATTGCAGATCGCTATAGCAACCCGCCGCAGATGAGGCGCATCCTGATCATCCAACTCGGCGACATCGGCGACGTCGTCTGGTCGCTTCCCGCCCTCCAGGCCGTGCGGGACGCCTATCCCGGTGGGGCGGTCGCCGTTCTGCTCCGGGAAGGAAGCGGATCGCTGCTCGCGGCGTCGGTTTCACCGCCGAAGATCTTCGAGGTCCGGAAAGGAAAATCCGGTCCCCGGGGGAGGCTTGTGTCGTCCATTCGGCTCGTTCGGGAACTGCGTCGGGAACGGTTCGACCTCGTCTTCGACTTTCGGGGAGACGAGCGGGGGGGATACATGGCCTTCCTGACCGGGGCGCCGATCCGCGCCGCCCTCCATTATCCATCGCTTCCCTGGCTGCGGAACCGTCTGTTCACCCATCTCGTAGCGCCATCCGGCATGGCCCTCGCAACAGGGGCTGCCGACCTCTCCCTCCATATCCTCAAGGCCTTCGGGATCGAAACCGGAAAGATCACCCCTGAACTTCATCTCTCAAAAGAGGTGCGCTTACGGGCTGGAAAGATTCTTGCCGATGAGGGGATTCCCGCTCCGGAGGAGGCGACGGGCGGCGGTGGGGAGAGGATGCGGGCCGGGACGGTGCTGCGGGGCGGATGGGTGACGTTGAATCCCTTTTCGCGCTGGTTGTATAAGGAGTGGGGTCTTCTGAAATGGGTGCAGATCCTCGACTGGCTGTGGACGGAGTTTGGCGTTGCCGCCGTCATCGTCGGCGCCCCCGCCGAGAGGGAACGGGTCGAAGGACTTGTCCGAGACTGTGCCGGGAAGGTGTACAACCTGGCCGGAAAGACGACGCTCGCGGAGCTGGCGGGCGTTCTCCAACGGAGTCGGCTCCATATCGGCGTCGACAGCGCCGCACCGCACATCGCCGCCGCCGTGGGGACGCCCACGGTCACCCTCTACGGTCCCTCCGACTGGCGGTACTGGGCGCCGCCGGGGGAGCGCAACCGCGTTGTCGTCCCCGAGATGGCGTGCGCCCCCTGCCATCTGAAGGGATGCGAGGGGAGCGGCGTCAGCCGCTGCCTCGACACCCTGCCGGTGGAGCGGGTGCAGGCGGTCATCGGCGAAGCCCTCTCCGTCTGAAAAGCTCCGCATCAATCTGAGAGCGGTTTTGCCTCATCGATGAGCATGATCGGGATCTCTTCCCGGATCTCGTAGAGCAGACGGCAGCTCTCGCAGATGAGACCGTCCTCCGTCGGGTTCAGACGCACCTCTCCCTTGCACTTCGGGCAGGCCAGGATCTCCAACAGTTCCTTGCTGATTCCCATTTTTCACTCCTTTATGCCGAATTTTTTGTCCACCCCGTCATTGCGAGGGCTTGGGCGCCGCCAACACTTCCCGGACCGCTTCGAAGACCTCTTCCACGGAGATCTCCGTCATGCACCGTGGTAAGTCGCACCGCTTCCGGAAGCAGGGTGCGCAGGACAATACGCGCCGGATGACGCGGTGACCGGGGCCGCAGGGTCCGGTACGGGCGGGATCGGTCGGTCCGAAGAGGGCGACGACCGGCGTCCCCATCGCCGCGGCCAGGTGCATCGGACCGGAATCGGTCGAGACGAGAAGGGCCGCCTGCCGGTAGAGGCAGGCCAGCTCCCGGAGCGTTGTCCGGCCGCCGAGGTTGACCGCCTTTGTGCGCATCCGCCCCCGGATCCGTTCAAGCGGTCCGGCCTCCCCACCCGTCAGGGCAATGCCGATTCCGAGCTCCTCCCGGAGCCGGTCGCCAAGCTCCGCGAATTTTTCATCCCCCCAGAGTTTTGTCTCCCAGAGAGCGACGGGATTGACGGCCACGAAGCCTCTTTCCCTCTCCGTTTCGCCCGGACGATCCTTCTTTGCCGGGGCGAGAATCTCCGCGTGTTCGGCAAGCAACGCCGCCACGCGCCGGCGCTCCTCTTCGCCGACGGCGATGGTGAACTCCGGCGGCCCCTTCAGGCAAGCGGCATTCCATCCATTCGGGCCTCCGGCGAGATAACGGACGAAGTCGAGGTAGCGGTCCACAGCGTGCTTCCCCAGATCCTCGGGGATCTTCTCGTTGTAGAAGAGGCCGCTCAGTTCCTGCAGGCTGTCGTAGCCGAGCTTTTGTTTCCCGCCGCTGAGAAAGACGATGACGGCGCTCTTGAGCAGGCCGTGGAAATCGATCACCAGGTCGTAGGGCCGGCGCCGGATCTCGCTGAAAAACACTAACATTTCCCGGAGCGGCGCGGCGATCTGGCCCCGCCGGAGCTCATGGATCCATCGTTTCCGGCTGGAGACGATCACCCGGTTCAGATCGGGATGGCCCGCCAACAGATCGGCGGCTGCCTCCTCGACGACCCAGGTAATGTCCGCGTCGGGATGGCAGCGGCGGAGCGCGGCGAGCGACGGCAGCGTGTGGATCACATCGCCGATGGCGCTCAGTTTGACGATCAGGATGTTCACGGTTTGCGGTTCCTCAGGATCCATTGCACGCCGGCGAGGAGATCGCCGGCGATGTGAACAGGCCGGACGATTCCCGTCTCCCGTTGGGCGCTGGCTTTCTTGATGGGGACACGATGCGGCATCATGGCGGGGACACGATGAGGCATCATGTCCCCATTCCGCTGCGGTTCTTCGTCCGGAGCCAGTTCAGACACGGCCTCCTCGCCGTATCCGGTCCGGACGAGGATGCCCTGCACCCCGGCCCTTCCCCCCGCCTCGATGTCCTTCAGCGTATCCCCCACCATATAGGAGCGGGCGGGATCAAGGTGGAGCTCCGCCGCCGCCCGGAGGAGAAGCCCCGGCGCCGGTTTCCGGCATTCGCATCCCCGCAGATAGTCCCCCCGGCCTTCCGTCGGGTGGTGGGGGCAGAAGTAGATTCCGTCGAGGAATGCCCCCTCCGCCCGGAGCATCTCCGCGAGGCGCGCATGGATTTCGGCGACGAAGGATTCGGGAAAGATTCCCCGGGCGACGCCGGACTGGTTGGTCACGACAACCGTCTTCATGCCGCTTGCGTTGATCAGACGGATCGCCTCCGCGGCGCCCGGGATCAGTCGGAGTTTTTCCAGGCGGTCCATATAACCGATCTCTTCGT
>JAGVHM010000190.1 GCA_020056545.1 bacterium | reverse complement strand
GACCGATCCGCCCGGCTGAATGGCGGCCGTGGCCCCCGCGGCCGCGGCGGCGTCGAGGCCGTCCCGGAACGGGAAGAAGGCGTCGGATGCCACAACGGTTCCCTTCGTGGGCCGCTGGGCCTTCATCACGGCGATCTTCGCCGAGTCCACCCGGCTCATCTGCCCCGCCCCCACGCCGACCGTCCGGTCCTTGAGAGCGTATACGATGGCGTTCGACTTGACGTGCTTGCAGACCTTCCATGCGAACAGAAGGGCCTCGAGCTCGTCCGGAGTGGGCGAACGTTTCGTCGCCACCTTCAGGTGGGAAGGGTCGAGCACGTGGCGGTCCCTGCCCTGCAGGAGCAGGCCGCCGCTCACCTTCTTCATCTCGAAGCCGGCATGGGTTCCCCAGCGGAACTCTCCCGTCGTTTCGAGCACCCGCAGATTCGCCTTTGCGGACAGGATCTTCCGCGCATCCTTGTCGAAGCCCGGCGCGATGACCGCCTCGAAGAACGTCGCCGCGATTTCGCGCGCGGTTTCGGCACCCACCGGCCGGTTGAACCCGACCACCCCGCCGTATGCGGACACCGGGTCGCACTCCCTTGCCTTCTTGAAGGCGTCCACCAGCCGCCGCTTCGATAGGCCGACTCCCGAAGGGTTGGTATGCTTGATGATCGCCGCCGCCGGATCGGCGAACTCCATGGCGAGTTGCAGCGCGGCGTCGATGTCGACGATGTTGTTGTAGGAGAGCTCTTTCCCCTGGAGCTGCCGCGCCCCTCCCAGGGTCGGCTCGTCGGGGAGCGCAAGGTCCGCGTAGAAAGCGGCGCTCTGGTGCGGGTTCTCGCCGTACCGCAGCGACTGCAGCCTGCGCCACTGCGTTGTGAATGTCACCGGGTATTCCTCGCGGGCACCTTCGCCCCGCCCCAGGTAGTTGGAGATGGCGGCATCGTAGGCGGCGGTGAGCGCGAAAGCCTTCCGCCCCAACTCGACCATGGTCTGCGGGTCCAGGTTGCCGTTCCCCTTCTTGAGCCTGGCCAGTATATCGGCGTAGTCGGCCGGGTCGCACACAACCGCCACGTGCTGGCAGTTCTTCGCCGCCGAGCGGAGCATCGACGGGCCGCCGATGTCGATGTTCTCGATCGCCTCGGCGCGCGCGCACCCAGGCTTCCCGATCGTCGCCTCGAAGGGATAAAGATTTACGACCACCATGTCGAAAGGGACGATGCCGTGGGACTCGATCGTCTTCATGTGGGACGGATTGTCCCGGAGCGCCAGGATCCCCCCGTGGATCTTCGGGTTCAGCGTCTTCACGCGGCCGTCAAGCATTTCCGGAAAGCCGGTGTACTCCTCGATGAGGCGGACCGGCGCCTTCTTACCCTTCAGCAGCTTCGCGGTGCCCCCCGAGGCGTACAGCTCCACGCCGAGGCGCGAGATCGCTTTCGCGAACTCCACGATGCCCGTTTTGTCCGAAACGCTCAGAATCGCCCGAAGGATTCTCGCCATTGCGCGCTTTCCTCTCGCCCCTGATCCGGTATTGTAATCGAATTGCAGAGCTTACGGCCTTAGCGGGACGGCTCCCAGTACGGTCTTCAGATCGTCGTCGGCAAACTTGATCCCCAAGCCGAAGAAGAAACTCCTCAGGTTCTTGTCCTTGCTGATGATGTCGTCCACGCCGCCGGTGATAAAAAGGTTTTTCACGATATCATAGTTGCCGAACGCTTTCAAATGCGGCTGCCGGTTTCCCTTGCGCGCGAAATCGAAGGCGTCGATCCCGACCGTGAGCTTTTCAGGGATCACTTCGTAGTCCGCCCCGACGCCCCCCGTCGACTCGATCACCCCGCCCCGCAGAGTCAGCCCGTAGAAACGCTTCGCGACCTGCGCGCTGATCTTCAGCTTGTTGGAATAGGCGTCCTGTTGCTGCCTCGAGGTGACGCCATCGGTTGTCGTGGTGACGCTCTGCGACGTCAGCTTACCCCGGGGGTCGTCGACGACCCCGATCAGGTAGTACTTGTCGGGCGACGGCTGGAGCCGCAGGTTCACGTAATGCTTGTACTCGGAAGACTCCGCGAGGTACTCGAGCCGGTAGTCCAGGAACGTCTTGAGGGACTCTGTCTTGCGCACGTACCTGTTGATCCCTTCCAGGGCGTCGTTCAGGGAGCCGACGGTCGTGTTGTCGTTGACCAGTTTCCCGAGCGTCCCCTCCCCGCGCTCGATCTTGGCCATAACCCTCTCCGCCGCCGAGAGGGTGTTGTCGAGCTTTCCGAAGGCCTGTTTAAGGTTCGCGATGCTCTCCTTTATGTTTTCCCTGTTCTCGCCGACCACGCCGCCCACCTGGTCGCCCATCGTCTCGAGCTTACTGGCCAGCCCGGGGGTCTGCTCCTTCAGCGTCTGCGAAAACGCCCGGAAGTTTGCCATGGTGGCCCGCAGGTCCTCCTTGTTGACGGAGGAGATATCCTGCAGATCCGTGGAAAGCCGGTCCACGTTGGCCAGTATACGGTTCAGCCGGTCCTCGTTCGCCGTGGAGACGTTACGGAGAACCGCGCTCGCCTCCCGGATGTTCCGTATGATTTCGGCCAACGCCTGCTTACCCTCTTCCGTCCCGAGCGTGCCGGAGAGGGTCTCGGTGAAACGCTTTATGTCGTCGGACATCATGGAAAACTTCCGTATCATCTCGTCCAGGTTCAGCGGGGGGACCGTGTTCGCGACCCGGCCTCCGGGCGGAAGCGTCTGGTCCGACCTCTTGCCGGGGGTGATCTCCACGTACTTCTCCCCCAATAGCCCCTGGGTCTGTATCGAGGCGACGGAATCGACGGGGATGCGCGTCTTCCCGTCGATCCTCAGGTCGAGCCTCGCGCGGTCGCCCACCAGCCGGATCTCCTCCACTTTCCCGACCGGGACGCCCGCCATCTTCACATCCGCTTTCGGCTCAAGCCCCGCCGCGCTCTCGAAATCGACGGTGAGCTTGTACCCCCGCGCCGCCACCCCCCCCCACTTGCTTACCCGGAACGTGAAGTACATGAGGATCACCAGGCCCAATATGACAAAGATCCCCACCTTGGCCTCTCTCGACATCACTGCTCCTCCTGCACCCCTGATCCCCCCCCCCGGCGGACGAAACGTATGAACTCCTCGTGCTCCGCGGTGATGGGCCCCTGGGCGCGTCCTTCCACGAACTGGGAAACGACGGGGTTCGTGCTGTGCCGGATCTCCTCCGCGGTCGCCACTTCGATGATCTTTCCTTTATACAGCATGGCGATGTGATCCGCGATTTTGTAGGCCGACTTCATGTCGTGCGTGATTGAAATCGAGGTAACCCCGAGCGATACCCTCAGGCGTATTATCAGCTCGTTGATGACGTCCGCCATGATCGGGTCCAGCCCGGTCGTCGGCTCGTCGTAGAGGAGTATCTCCGGCTCCGATGCGATGGCGCGGGCAAGCCCGACGCGCTTCTTCATCCCCCCCGACAACTCCGAGGGCATAAGGGACTGTATGTTGTAAAGCCCCACCATCGCGAGCTTCTCTTCCACGACGTTCCGGATCTGGCGCTCCGGGTACTTATGGAGCCGCCGCAGGGCGAACGCCACGTTGTCCTCCACGTTCATCGAGTCGAACAGGGCCGCCCCCTGGAACAGCATCCCGAACCTTCTGCGGACCCGGACCAGCTCCCGCTCGTCCATCTTCATCACGTCTTCGCCGCCGATCCGGATTTCGCCTTCGTCCGCCCGCAGCAGTCCAAGCACGCATTTGAGGAGCACCGACTTGCCGGTGCCGCTGCCCCCTATGACGACCGTGTTCCTGCCCCCGGGGACGGTCAGGTCGAGGCCGTCGAGGACAACCTTATTGCCGAACCTCTTGGTCAGCCCGCGGATCTCGATCGTCGGCAATTTCCTTGTCCCCTAAAACATGAACGACGTCATGAAGTAGTCGGAGACGAGCACCGCCATCGACGAAGCCACCACGGCCCGCGTCGTCGCCCTTCCTACTCCCTGGGCGCCGCCCTCCGCGTTGAACCCGTTGTAGCAGGATATAAGCGCTATCAGGAAGCCGAACACCGCCGCTTTGATCAGCCCGGTGTAGATATCGGTGAACGTCAGATACTGGTAGGTCTTGTTGACGTAAAGGTACGGGTTGGCCCCGAGGAGATACACGGCGACGAAGTAGCCGCCCAGGATGCCGACGAAATCCGCGAAGATGACCAGCACCGGCAGCACCGCCGTGGCGGCGATCACCCGGGGCAGCACGAGGTATTTGACCGGATTCGTCGCCAACGTCACTAGCGCATCGATCTGCTCGGTTACCTTCATCGTTCCGAGTTCCGCGGCCATGGCGGCCCCGACACGACCGGAAACCATCAGACCCGCGAACACGGGCCCAAGCTCCCGCGTTATGGAGAGCGCCACCACCGACCCGACGAAGTGCGTCGCCTGGAACCGCTGGAACCCCGACCAGCTCTGGAGTGCGAGGACCATCCCCGTGAACATGGCGGTCACAAGAACGACAGGCAAAGAGCGGATCCCCACCTCCTCCATCTGCTTCATGATGTTCCTGAATTCCGACGGTGGGCGGACCAGCCCGGTGACGCATTGCAGGAAGAGGACGAAAACGTTCCCCAGTTCCTCGACCATCCGGTATGCCGTTGTGCCCAAATGTTCCAGGACCAGGGAGATGCCGTTTTTCTTCCTTTCGTCAGCCAACGATGCGCCTCGGGATGCGCCGCCCCACCTGGGTGAGGATCTCGTACGGGATGGTCCCGGAGAGCCTGGACAGGTCGTCTGCGGTCGACGCCCCCTCCCCCATCACCACGACGTCCGTCCCGGGACGGACGCCCGGGATGCCGGTGACGTCCAGCATCGTGTGGTCCATGCATACCCTCCCGGCGACCGGAGCATGGCGACCCATGACCACCATCGACGCGCTGTCGGACAAGGAGCGCCTGTAGCCGTCCGCGTAACCAAGCGGAACAACCGCGATCGTCCGCCCCTCCGGGCGCCGGTATCCACGGCCGTAGCTCACGGGGTGGCCCGGGGGGAGCTCCTTGAGAGAAACGATCCTGGTGACGAGACGCATCACCGGACGCAGCCCCAGGTCGGCTCCCTGGCCCTCGGCGGGAAGGCTTCCGTAAAGCATGATCCCCGGCCTGATCATGTCGAACGCGTACTCGCGGTAGAAGAGGATGCCTGCGCTGTTCAGCGCATGCACGGCCACCTCCCGTCCGAAAGCCTCCCGCATCGCCGGGATCCCGCGGGAAAACCGATCAAGCTGTTCAATCGTAAATTCCCTGTCCGCCTGTCCGGTTCCGTCCGCGGAGGAAAGATGGGTCATCCACCCCTCCACAACCAGCTCCCTGCGCGACTTCACGGCCTCAAGTATCCTTGCGCTGTTCGCCGGGAGGAAACCGAGCCGGCCCATACCGGTGTCGACTTTCAGGTGGACGGGAAAGGGCTTGCCGCGTTCCGCCGCGATGCGAGCCAGATACGGGATCTGCGCTTCGTCGAACACGGCCGCCGACAGCCTGTTGGAATGCGCTTCCTCAGCCTGCGCCTCGTCCACCCCTCCCAGCACCACGACGGGTACGAGGATGCCGGCCTGACGAAG
>JAGVHM010000117.1 GCA_020056545.1 bacterium | reverse complement strand
GTGGTGGGGAGGGCGCTTCGACCCTCCCCCAGGGTATCTTTCCGGCTTGCGAAAAAAAACGATCGCCCTTTCCGCCATCGCTTCCGTCGGAATCGACTGGATCGGCCTGCCGCTGCGGCGCGACGAACTTTCTCCCGCGGTGCCGCCGGCAAGAGCCGAGGAGATCCGGCGGGCCTCCGCGGCGAGCTACGCGCAGCTATTGAAGGCGGTATTCGACGGGCATCCGGAGATCCCGCTTTCCCGCGAGGTCGTCCTGAAGTTCCACTCCGACCTGTTGCGATATTCGCCGCGCGACCAGGGGCACCGGGGGGCGTACCGGTCCTCCCACGACCGTTCCGCCTTCTTCCTGCGTAAGAGCGTGGAATCGATCACGCTGCGGCCGTCCGAGCCCGGATCGATCGATGGGGAAATTGACTCCCTGTTCGCGTGGGCGAACTCACGGCTGGGGACCGCCGGTTTTCACCCGCTCGTCGTCGTCGCCGGCTTCCTCCTCGAGTTCCTGGCGATCCGCCCGTTCTCCGCCGGGAACGGGCGCGTGAGCCGCCTTCTTACCAACCTTCTTCTGTTGCGGTGCGGTTACGCCTACCTGCCCTACACTTCCATCGAGAAGGTCATCGCCGACCGAAATGCGGAATACTATCTCGCCTTACGGAAAAGCCAGGCGTCGCGGCACCTGCCGAGGCCCGATATGGGTCCCTGGCTGACCGCCTTCCTCGATGCGATGCGAATCCAGGCGAGGGAGCTGAAGGGCCTGCTGTCTTCGCTGCCGGGGGAGAACCGCCTGTCCGGGAACCAGTCCCGCGTCCTTATCCTGCTCGACCGCCACCGCGAGATAACCAACCGCCTCGCCGCCGGGGAACTCGGGCTTCCACGTGAAACCGCCAAGCAGGTCCTGAACCGCCTGGTCGCTCTAAACCTGCTGTCCCGGATCGGGGCGGGGAGGGCCGTGCGATACCGAAGGGCGGAACCGACCTTAGAACAGGGACGTTCCTAAGAACTCGGGACCAAACCCAGGGCCGTCTCGATTTGGAGTTCTTAGGAACGTCCCTGTTCTTATCTCAGTCGAGGTAGCAGACGGCCCGCTGCTTAAGCGTGTTAGCGTTGAGGACGAGCTTCCGGCCGCCCTTCCGGGCAGGAACGTCGATGACGCGCACCGCTCCCGACCACTCGGAATCCTCGGGCAGGAGCTCGGGGAGCCGGTTCCTCGACCGCAAAAAGAAACTTTCGTTCAGGCAACTCCCCTTCCCCTTCGGGAAGACCGCGAGGGAGAGCATATTCGCCTCGACCAGGTCGTTGAAGAAGTGGGTCCCCAGGGAAACGTTCGGAACGATGTTCGTCCCCATGTAGACGATCTCGCAGAGAACGGAGACGGAGGCGATCTCGGCGAACGACACCGGCACGCCGAGGGACGGCATTTTCGTCCCCCACCGGCCCGGCCCAAGCAGCAGGATCGTCTTTTTCCCCTCTTTCTCCTCCACGTGGGTAAGACGCCCGATCAGCCGGGCGACGGAGTGGCGCTCTCCGATCGACAGCTTCCCGTAGGCGGACGGGTCCACGTAGATCAGCCGGTCGACCGCGGTGCGGGAGCTCTGGCCGACGATCGGCCCGCGGGATTCGAACAACATGTCCTTCCGCGCGACCGTCCGGGGAAGCGGCAGGATCCCTCCCCCCTCCTTCACCTGGAGCGGCCGGCACTGGACGAGATTGATCCTGTAGCTTTCGTCCCCGAGGAAGTTGGCGGTGAATTCGATGTCGACGGGGTATTCGTATGCGTCCCGCAGGACGGCGAGCATCTCCTTCATGTCGGCGACGAACGGCGTCGCGGAGAGCAGCCGGTCGAAGGTGAGGACGCAGCGGGACAAGGCTGCCGACTTCGACCGCCCGCCGGCCGGTTCCTTGCGCGCCGCGAACATGTCGATAGGGAGGTTGGGGCTGACCTTGACCACGTCGTCTACGTTCAGCGAAACGAACCGGTTGGCGGAGAGGTCCAGGGCGTCCACGCGCCGCTGGGCGAACTCCACCACTTCGCCGAAATCCGCCTCCGGGCGGCGCTGGGGGGCGTTGAGGGCGACGAGGCGGGTGTAGTCGTCGTCGGTCCGTTCGACCGCCCTCGTCCCGAGGCCGAAGACCAGCCGCAGCATCCCCGCCTGGGGATCGATGTACTCGCTCCAGGCGAAGGGGTTGTAGGAGAGCCCGACGCCGGCGATCTGCGGGTAGAACAGGTGGCCGTGGATGGCCCCGGATACGCGCTGCACGAGGAGCGCCATCTGCTCGTCCCGTTCGAGGAGCCCCCGGTGGGCGCGGTACAGGAGGGCCTCCTCGCTCATCGTGCTGGCGTAAACGGCCTTGACGGCCGACAGGAAGGCGTCCAGTCGCTCCTGCGGCGACCCCTGGTTCGGGCAGAACACGCTCTCGTACTTCCCCGTGAAGGCGTTGCCGAAGCTGTCCTCCAGGAGACTGCTCGACCGGACGATGATGGGCGACTGGCCGAAGTATTCCAGCATCGCGAGAAACTGCCCGCAGAGGAACGAGGGAAAAGTCCCCGACAGGATCTTCTTCCGCGCCCCCTTCGCCCCCCCCAGGAAGGACAGGGGGTTCCTCTGGTCGCGGCGCGCCTTCCAAAGGCCGTTGCGCACCAGGTAGGTGTAGAAGACGTCCGATCCGATGTAGAAGGAGTCGTGGGTCTCCATCCGATCCCGCCAGCGGCCGTCGGTGCGGGCGAGGATCGCGCGGGAGAGGAGCATGCCGACCGATTTCCCGCCGATCAGCCCCGTCCCTATCATCCGTTTCCGTATGTCCAGAAGGTCCGGAAGGTCGAGGTAGCGGGAGGCCAGCGCGATCACCCGCTCGTCCCGGGTCACCATCATACGGAGGAGGCGGAGGAAGATGTCGGCGGATTCCTTCGACTGCTGCCGGCCTTTTTTTACGTCCTCCAGGATCTCCCGCGCCTGGAGGAACTTCCGGTCCCAGATATCGAGTGTGCGCGGAATGGATTCGACGCGCTGCGAAGTGATCTGCGCGAGCACCTCCGATAGAACGGCGCTCTCCGTAAGGGGCCGGAACTCCCCGCCGTCCCGGACGTGGGGAAGGTACATCGTCGGAGAATATCGCTGGTCGACCTTCAAGGGGTGGACGTAGAGGCTTCCTCCGTGGCGGAAGACGTCGATAAGCAGCTGGGTCGTGTCCCGGATGGCGGAGACCGCCTCGAACGAATGGCCGTCGCGGAAGAGGGCGAAGTAGGTGATCGTATCGAGCTCGTAGAGGTACGGGCAGGTCACCATGAAGAAGTTGCCCAGCATCAGGTCGCTGTACCAGTCGGCGGCCAGGTCCGACAGGCAGTCGAAGAGGTAGAAAGTCCCGCGCCCCGACCGCTCGATCACCTTGTGGATCTCCGCGGTGAACGTCTCGAACCCAACCTCCGGGTTCAGGCGGTGGATCTCCGCCCCGCTCTCCTGGCCCACAAGCTCCGGGTGCCGTGCGAAACGGAAATAGACGAGCTTCTTCCCCTTCCGGACCGCGTCCTCGCAGTACGGCTCGACGAAAGGAAGATAGTCCTCGATGGAATCGACCTGCCAGACGATATTGTCGCCCGGCAGCAGCCGCTGGACCACCCGGTCCAGCCCGGGGATCCCGGTGCTCAAATTTTTGGCTGAAGGCTTCAATCGTCGATTTCCATTGAAAGAATGCGCATGGCGTCGCCCCTCTCGACCCTCGCGGTGGGACTCCCGCACCCGGGGCATCCGATGGTGAACACGCGCGCCTCCGTCGTCCCGCACGTCCCGCATTCCACCCGGGCCGGCTGCTCCTCGATCGCAAGGTGGGCCCCCTCGGCGATCGTCCCTTTCGCCACGTGGCCGAACAGGAAGACGAGGTTCTCGGGCACGATCCCCCGCAGGACCCCCACTTCGAGGTCAACGCGGGTGATCCGCCGGTTCCCGTGTTTCTTCGCCTCGGCAAGAGCGATGTCCAGGATGTCGTTCGCGATTCCCAGCTCGTGCATTTAGTGCACCGTCTCGCAAATAGCTTGGCATTCGAGCGCCGCTGCATCCGCTCCGGCTTCGTTGCGCTCCTTCACCATACTCAACAGTATGCCTCAGTCGCGCGCCTCGTCGGTGCGGCGCATCGACGCTCTCGGTGCTTCAAGCTATTTGCGAGACGGTGCACTACGCGCTACCCGATCTTTCGTCTGCAGAGCTCCTCGATTCTTTCAAGGAAAGAGGAAAGCCCCGATCCGGTGTAGGACGAGACCTCGAAGACCTCCACGCGGGGATTGACCGCCCGGGCGGCTGTCTTAACGCGGTCCGTGTCGAACTTGACGTAGGGGAGCAGGTCGGTCTTCGTGATGACCAGAAGGTCGGAGGTCTTGAATACCAATGGGTACTTGAGAGGCTTCTCATCCCCTTCGGCCACGCTCAGCGCAACGACGCGCAGGTCCTCCCCCAGCGGCACCTCGGCGGGGCACACCAGGTTTCCCACGTTCTCCACGAAGAGCAGGTCCGCCGCGTCCAGGTCGAGGTGATCCAATGCCGAAAGCAGGAGGAACGGAGGGATGTGGCATGAGGAACGGGTGTTGATCTGATGGACCTGGACGCCGTGCCTGCGGATCCGCGCCGCGTCGATATCGGTCTCCATGTCACCCTCGACGACCGCGATACGGATTCTCCCCCGCAGCGCCTCTATCGCCTTTTCGATCAGCGTCGTCTTCCCCGACCCCGGCGAGGAGATGAGGTTCACGGAGAATACATTCCGGGCGGCGAGCAGGCCGCGGATCTTCCCCGCGGTCTCCTCCGCCGACTGCTGGATCTCGCGCCCGA
This sequence comes from bacterium, assembly GCA_020056545.1. Classification (GTDB taxonomy): domain Bacteria; phylum Desulfobacterota; class Deferrimicrobia; order Deferrimicrobiales; family Deferrimicrobiaceae; genus JAENIX01. The sequence continues at coordinate 8,169 of JAGVHM010000117.1, read as the reverse complement.
TGTCCACTTTCATGGCGTCTTCCCGCTCCGGACTCCGGGCTCGCGGGGGGTCTTCCCCGGAGCTACGTTCGCGCCCTGCGTCCGCGTTACCATATTTGCGAAATAAAGCGCTGATTGCCCATTCCGTGCAGCTCTTGGATTATATAACACACGCCCCGGTATCGGCGTTACCCGTGGTTCTTCTGGTACACTGAGGGGACCGATGCCGGCAATCGCCATTCGCCTCAAGGTCCGCGGGGTTGTGCAGGGTGTGGGGTTCCGCCCCTTCATCTACCGGATCGCCGTGCGTTGCGGACTGCGCGGATACGTGACGAACACGCCGGGGAGCGTGGTCGTCCACGTCGAAGGGGAACACGGGGCGATCCGCAGGTTCCGGAAACTGTTCCGCGAAGAGATGCCCTCCGCCGCGCGCGTCGCGCAAATCACGGAAAACAGGGCGGCCTGCGAAGGATACGCCGGGTTCACAATAGAAAAGAGCGAGCATGCGGGGATCGCCCTCTCGACGATCCCGCCCGACATCGCCCTGTGCCACGCCTGCATGCGGGAACTGTCCGATCCGGACGACAGGCGCAGCGGCTACCCTTTCATCAACTGCACAAACTGCGGACCGAGATTCACCATCGTCGGGAAGCTCCCCTACGACCGGGAGAACACATCCATGGCGGTCTTCCCCCTATGCGCCCGATGCCGGAGGGAGTACGAGGATCCGGAAAACCGGCGGTTCCACGCGGAGCCCAACGCCTGCCCGGAATGCGGGCCGTCGCTATCCGTCGTGTCGCGGCATGGGACCCCGGTCGCGACGGACGACCCTGTCGGATTCGTGGCCGATTCCTTGCGGGCGGGGGAAATAGCGGCCATCCGGGGACTCGGCGGCTTCCACCTGGCCGCGGACGCTACGAACGACGAAACCGTACGAAGGCTCCGCGAACGGAAGCGCAGGGAGGAGAAGCCGTTCGCGGTGATGGTCAAGGACCTCGCGGCTGCCCGCTTCCTTGCGCGCCTTTCGAAAGCCGACGAGGCGATCCTCTCCTCCCCGTCCGCTCCCATCCTGCTGCTGAAAACCTACGGAAACACTTCGCTGGCGCCGTCGGTGGCGCCGGGGATGCAAAACGCCGGGATCTTCCTTTCATACACTCCGCTGCACCGCCTGATCCTCGAGCGGCTCGACCGCCCGCTCGTCATGACCAGCGGGAACGCGACCGACGAGCCGATCGCCACGGGGAACGAGGAGGCCGTCGAACGCCTCTCCGGCATCGCGGACCTCTTCCTCCTTCACAACCGGGAGATCCTTCAGCGCAGCGATGACACAGTTGTGCGCCGCATCGGCGGAAAGGTCTATCCTATCCGCCGCGCACGCGGCTTCGTCCCCGCCCCCGTGCTCATCAAGCAAAACCATCAGAACCGGGACGTTCCTAAGAACTCGACATCAGAGGACAAAAACCGGGACGACAATAAAGGGGACGATCTTAATAACTCAATTAATGTTACGGACCCATCGAATTGCCTGACGATCAAGATCGTCCCTGCGGTCAAGAACCTTTGCGTGGCGGGCCTTGGGGGCGAGCTGAAAAGCACCTTCTGCATACTGAAGGAGGGGTTCGCCTACCTCTCCCAGCACCTGGGCGACCTGGACCAGGTCCCCGTGCGGGAATTCTACAAGGAGACGTTCGGGTTTTTCCGGAAGTTCCTCGATGCGGATCTGGCGGTGGTCTGCCGGGACCTGCATCCCGCCTATTTCACGACCTCCTTCGCGGAAACCTTAAGCGCCGGGCGCATCCTCTCCCTCCAGCATCACAAGGCACACCTCTTCTCGCTCCTAGCCGAGTCGGGTTTTATTGGGAAGGCGGTAGGGGTCTCCTTCGACGGGACCGGCTACGGGGAGGACGGCGCAATCTGGGGCGGGGAGTTCTTCGCCATCGACGGGATGGAGATGACCCGCGCTGCCGCATTCGACTACTTCCCGCTGCAGGGGGGGGACGCCGCCGTCCGGGAGCCTTGGAGGACGGCGGTGGGATACCTCCACGAGACGTTCGGACCGGTGGAGGCGGGAAGGATCGCCGCTTCCCGTTTTCCCGATATCGCCCCCGAACGGATCGGGCTTCTCGTCGACGCGATCTCTAAAAAGGTGAATGTGATTCCTTCCTCCAGCTGCGGGCGCCTCTTCGACGCGGCCTCGGCCCTCGCCGGCGTCTGCCGCAGGGCCAGTTACGAAGGACAGGCCGCCATGCTTCTGGAGGGATGCCTCAGAAAAGGGGGAGGCTTGGGGAGATATCCGTTCACGATCCACGACGGAACCGGGCGTCTTGGGATAGACTGGAAAGGCCTGATCGCGGGGATCGTTTCCGACGCCGACGCCGGGACGCCCGCGCCGGCCATTTCGCGGAAGTTCCACGACACGGTGGCGGGGATCGTCCTCGAAGTATCCGGCAGGCTTGCGGAAGGGACGGGAGCCGGGCACGTGCTCCTTTCGGGGGGGGTCTTCCAGAACGTATATCTGTTAAGCAGGCTTCTCGCCGGGTTCCGGCAAAGGAAGCTCAAGGCGCTGATCCACCGGGAGGTCCCCGCCAACGACGGAGGGATCTCGCTGGGGCAGGCGTATTTCGCTGCACAGACGATTTCCGGAGGGTAGGACGATGTGCCTGGGGGTGCCCGCAAGAGTGATGTCGGTTTCGGGAACGTTCGCAACCGTGGAGGTGGGGGGAGCGCGCAGGGAGATTTCCGTCATGCTCCTCGAAGAGATCCGGGAAGGAGACTGGGTCATCCTCCACGCCGGCTTCGCAATCTCGAAGCTCTCCCCGGAGGAGGCGCAGAGGACGCTCCAATACCTTCGGGAAATATCGGATGTAAATGAAATTCATTGACGAGTTCCGCGACCCGGGGCTTGCCCGAGGCGTCGTCGACTCGATCCGGACGATCTGGGGCGACCGTCCACCCATGCGGCTGATGGAGGTCTGCGGGACCCACACCGTCAGCATCGCGCGCGCGGGGATCCGCTCCCTCCTGGAAGGGGCCGTCACGATGGTCTCGGGCCCCGGCTGCCCCGTCTGCGTCACCCCCGACGGCTACATCGACGCCGCCATCGGCCTCGGGAAGCGTCCCGGCACGGTCATCGCCACCTTCGGCGACATGCTGCGAGTCCCCGGCAGGATCTCTTCGCTGGAAAAGGAGCGGGGAAAGGGACTCGATGTGCGGATCCTCTACTCTCCCCTGGATGCGGTGGAGATCGCCGCCGGCAACCCGGAAAAGGAAGTGGTGTTCCTGGGCGTTGGGTTCGAGACGACCGCCCCCTCGATCGCGGGCGCGATCCTTTCGGCGGCCGAACGGAAGATCATAAACTTCTCCGTCCTCTCCTCGGTCCGGACCATCCCGCTGGCGATGGAGGTACTGGCCTCCGACCCGGAGGTGCGGATCGAAGGGTTCCTGTGCCCCGCGCACGTCAGCACGATCATCGGTTCCGACGCCTACCTTCCTCTGACGAGGAAGTTCAGCATCCCTTGCGTGGTGGCCGGATTCGAGCCGCTCGACATTCTTTACGGGATCTACCTGCTGCTCCGCCAGAAAAAGCGGGGAGTGGCGGAGGTTGAGAACGAATACGCCCGTGTCGCGACTCCTTCCGGAAACCGGAAAGCGCTCGATGTGATCGCGAAAGTTTTCCGGGAATGCGACATCGGCTGGCGCGGGATCGGCGTTCTCCCCCGCACGGGGCTTGCGATCGGAGAAGCGTACGCATCCTTCGATGCACAGCGGAAGTTCGGCGTCGAGATCCCCTTCACGGAAGAGAAGACGGTATGCCGGTGCGGGGACGTCCTGAAAGGGAAGATCACTCCGCGGGAGTGCCCGCTGTTCGGGATGGCGTGCACCCCCGAGGAACCGTACGGCCCCTGCATGGTATCGAGTGAAGGCACCTGCGCCGCTTATCACAAGTACGGAGTACAATAGATGCCTGGCCAAAGAATCCTCCTCTCCCACGGGGAGGGCGGGAAGAAAAGCCGTGACCTGATCCGCAAGATCATCGCAAAGCGGTTCGAGAACCCGATCCTTTCGCCGCTGTTCGATTCCGGGCTTCTGGGTCGGCTCGACGGCGAGATCGCCTTCACCACCGACGGATACGTGGTCACGCCCGCGATCTTTCCCGGAGGGGACATCGGCCGGCTCGCGGTCTGCGGGACGCTGAACGACCTCTCCGTCTGCGGCGCGAGGCCGGTTGCGATCTCCTGCGCCCTCATCCTGGAGGAAGGGTTCCCCGTCGAAACGCTGGAAACGATCCTGGACTCCATGAAGACCGCGGCGGCGGAAGGGGACGTGGTGGTCGCGTGCGGCGACACCAAGGTAGTGGAAAAGGGGAGCGCCGACGGTATATTCATCACCACGTCGGGCGTCGGGATCGCTTGCGGCGGCTGGCGCCCCGCCCCGGAGAACGTCCGGCCGGGAGATCGCATCATCCTCACCGGCACGATGGGGGACCACCAGGCGGCGGTGCTGATCGCGAGGAACCGGCTGGAGCTCGCCGCGGAGATCCTCTCGGACGTGGCGCCCCTCTCCTCGATGCTGCTCGACGTCCTCTCCGCCTTCGGTGGATCGGTGCGGTTCATGCGCGACCCGACCCGCGGCGGCGTGGGCGTCTCCCTCAACGAGATGGCCGAATCCTCCCGCGCCCGGATCGTCCTCGACGAGAGCCGGCTGCCCGTGGCGGAAGCGGTCCGCGGCGTCTGCGAAATCCTGGGATTCGATCCGATCTACCTCGCCAACGAGGGGAAGGCGCTGCTTATCGTCGACGGAAAATCCGCGGATCCCATAATCGAAACACTGCGGAAGGCACGTTACGGGCGGAATGCGGCGGTGATAGGCAAGGTGACAGAAGGGCCGCCCGGGGTCCTCATGAAAACCGTCATCGGCGGCCTGCGAGCGGTGGACTACCCCGTGGGGGACCAGCTCCCGCGTATCTGTTAGGGTGGACTCGCGGCGCGGGGACTGAAATCCCGGTCGTCACCGGACTTCGATCGTCCCTTTCATCCCGTGTTCCGCATGACCTTTGACGGTGCAGAGCAGGTCGAACGTACCTTTTTTCATGGGAACCAGGAACCACTCCATCGTCTTTCCCGCGTACACCTCTACGGCGGTGAAATACGGCGCCTTGACCTCGCCATCGGAGGACTGGACCTTCCGGGTGGCGACGTTCCTGAAAAACTCCGCGGATACGAAATAGTGGTGCTCGCTGCCCGCGTTCCGCAGGACCAGCTTCGTCGGGACCCCCTCCCTGAACACGACGGGCGAAGGAGAGAAGGCATACTCGGAAAGCGTCACGGTCACCGTTTCCATCTTCGACCAGTCCGCGGCGGCCAATGCCTTGTTAAACTCCGAAGGGATCTCCGCGCCAACGGAACCACCAGCCATCGCCGCGGCCAGGATGGCAAAACCGACCTGCAAGGCCTTCCTCATCGTCGACCCTCCGTCATTTTCTCCTTATGATGCGGCAAAAAACCGCAGGATGCGCCACGGGGGAAAAAGCTCTTCCGCCCGGGACCTCATCAAACAGGTAGAGGAGGCGCGCCTGCATGAAGGGGGACGCGCCGCAGAGGGATCATGCGAGCGGCGGGGAACATGGATTTTTCGGAAACGCCGGGGGCGGCCTCCGGAAAACCGGTCCTCATCTACGACGGGGAGTGTCCGGTATGCATCCGGGCGGTCGAATGGATCCGCGCCCGTTCGGATCCGGGCGTCTTCGAGTTTATCTCCTGCCACTCGCACGACTTGACGCGACGTTTCCCCTCGATCGATAAGGCCGCCTGCCTCCGGGCGATGCACCTGGTCTTCCCTGACGGGAAGGTGCTGATCGGAGAACGGGCAACCCCCGAAATCCTCCGGCGCCTCCGCGGATATCGATGGGCCGCTGCGCTATTCCGCCTTCCGGGCGCTGACTTTCTCTCCCGCGCCTTTTACCGATGGTTCGCCAGGCACAGGCACCGCGCAGCCGGGTTCTTATCCCCGGCGTTGAAACGCCGGGGCAGGGAGATTCACTAAACCCCCGGTGGTGCGGGACCTATCGTCAAGCCAATAGCTCCACCAGGTCCTTTACGGAAATCGCATCCAGCCGCCGGACCGCGTACACGATCTCCTGGCGGCGGAACACGTCGACGGCTCCTTCAGCCAGCCGGTGGAACTTCTCCTCCGCCTTCGCCCACGACAACGGGCGCGTATGAAACCCTTCGTAATCGTACTTTTCCTTGACCAGGCTCCGGCCGCCTTTCAAGGTGACGGTGAGTCTGCATGCGTGCTCTTCCGGGAAGCGGCGGGAGAAGCCGGGGTCAGGAACGACGGTGACGCGGCGTAACAGCGACTGGACGTCGCCCCTTGCGATCCGCTCCGGGGCGTACTGCCCGGGCATCACCTGCCCGTCGAGCGCCGCGGCGGACACCAGGTACGGCAGGCTGTGATCGGCCTCTTCCTTGATGCGGACGACCGTCTTGTCGCCTTCCGCACCGCCGCCGATGATCAGGTGCGCCACGTCGAAGATGTCGATCCGGATCCGGTCGATCTCCCTGCCCGTGAACCCGGTCTCCCGCATCAGCTCGATCATCCCCTCGATTGCCGACTGGGAGTGGATCTCCGCGTTGAATTTTTTGAGGATCGTGCGCGTGACCCGCTCCAGGTTCTCCCTCGACCAGTCGATCTCGAAGTCGCCCGAGACCGTCTGGCACCACCCCTTGTTCCCCTCGAACACCTCCCTCGGGCCGGTGACGCCGCGCATCGCAAGAAACGCCGCCCGCAACGCGTCGAATGCCGTATTCGGATAGGCCAGCCCCTTCCAGTGGGACAGCTCGCCCGTTCGGGTGACCCGGAGCGCGTTATTTGCCGTGCCCGAGATTCCCAGGGCGTTTGCAATCTGTGGAGCGGCAAGCTCCAGCGCCTTGGCCGATCCGGCGGCTGCGGCGAACGCCCCCTGCGTGGTGTGGTCGAACCCCCTCGCCCTGACCGGCGCGACGTCGGAGAGGCGGCACTGCACCTGGTAGGCGACCGCCAGCGCCGTCAGGAACTGGCGGCCCGATGCCAGCGAATACTCCGATGCCGCCAGCACCGCCCCGAGGTTGTCGCTGGGGTGGCACGTCTCTCCCTTGGCAAGATAACTGTCGTTGAAGTCCAGGTAACGGACGAGAGCGCCGTTGTAGAAAGCCGCCCGGTCGGGAGCGGTGCGCCCTCCTCCGATGAGGGTGCAGAGCGGATTCCCGCCGAACTCCTCGACGTTCTCGCGGACGAATCGTACCGGCGGTCCCTCGAGCGCGCCGAAGGCGCACCCCAGGGAATCGAGCACGCGGATCTTCAGCGCATCGCGCGCCGCGGGAGAGATGTTCTCCCAGGCGGCGTGTTCGACGAAGGATGCCAACTGCTCGGAGCGGGTCCGGTAACGCTCCTCCCCTGCCGCCGCGACGGACGAGGCGCGCGACATTGCGTCACCTCCCGCCTTTCGCCGGAGGCTCGACCAGTTTGGGCTTGGCCGGCGCGGCCCCGCGGCCCTTTTCCTTGTAGGTAACCACGCGGCCCCACGTGCTCTTCGTCCCCCAGATGCCGGAACGGAGGCACTCCAGCTGGACCACCTGGGAATGGTCGACGAACAGGTTCACCTCCGGCCCGAAGTTCTTTATGTACCAGGAGAACACCTCCGGGTCGGCCGCCTCGAACATCACCTTATCGAGGCCGATCTCGTTGACGATCCGGGAGACCACGTCGGTGCGCCACTTCCTCACGTTCTCGGTGATCCCCTCGGATTCGATCATGATGAGGTGCGCGCCCGCATCCAGGTAGAGCTTCGCCGCCCGGATGGCCTGCGACGGGTCCGAGGTTCCTTCCGCCTCGAGCTCCTCCACGGAGCTCGCCCCTCCGGCGCCGAACTGGATCCCGACCTCCGGCTTCGGCTTCATGCCGAGGTCGGAGACTTTCCGGACCAGGCCGATCAAGTCGCCCGGCGGAACGGTGATGAAGCCGCTCGAAATCTCGACGATATCGAACTTCAATCTCCTGCATTCTTCCAGATAACGGTCCACCGCCTCCCGGCCGTGGGTGAGGACACGCTCTATGAAGCCGCCCGTGGACACGAGGACATCGTGCTCGTGGCAGGTGTCTATCAACTCACGGACCGCCTTCTCCGGCATGAGGCTGAATGATCCGCCGCTG
>JAGVHM010000177.1 GCA_020056545.1 bacterium | reverse complement strand
GTGGATCGTAAGGCACATGGGGCTCTTCGAATTCCGGCCCGTCTCGGAAAGTTTCTTCAGCATCGTCCACGTCCGCAACACCGGTGTCGCATTCGGGTTCCTGTCCAACCTGAACCCCGCCTGGGTCAACCCGCTGCTGATCGTGGCCACGATGCTCGCCGTCATCGCCATCCTGGGTTATATCCATTACCTTCCCGGGCGCGGCCCCGCGCCGTGCGGGCTGGGCCTGGTGCTCGGAGGGGCGGTCGGAAACCTGATCGACCGGTGGCGCTTCGGCTACGTGGTGGACTTCCTCGATCTGCACTGGGGCCCGCACCACTGGCCCGCATTCAACATCGCCGACATCGGAATAACCGTCGGGATCTTCCTGCTCATCCTCGACATGCTATTCTGGTCGAAGGAGTGATGGCGTGCATCCCGTACTGCTTAAGATAGGCAGCCTGAAGGTCTACTCGTACGGCGTGTTCGTGGCCATCGGCTTCCTCGCCGCGCTCTGGGTCGCGGGGATCGAGATCGCCCGCAAGGGGATGGACCGGGAGAAGTTCTACGACCTCGGTTTCTGGATCGTGTTATCGGCCATCTCCGGCGCGCGCCTGTTCCATGTCGCCGTCTACTGGGACCATTACAGGGTCGCCCCGTTCGAGATCCTGAAACTCTGGAACGGCGGGCTCGTTTTCTACGGAGGTTTTATCGCCGCGGTCGCGGCTTCCTTCTGGTTCCTGCGCAGGAACCGGATGCCGTTCCTTCCGACGGCCGACGCCGCCTCGATCGGCCTCCCTCTGGGGCTGGCGTTCGGAAGGATCGGGTGCGCGTCCGCCGGGTGCTGCTACGGGAAGTTCTCCGTCCTTCCGTGGGCGATCGTATTCACGGACCCCGCCTCCCTCGCCCCTCTGCACATCCCGCTCCATCCGACGCAGATCTACGAATCGCTCGCTGCCTTCGCCATCTTCGGGACGCTGTACGCCACGCGGGACCGGTTCGAGACGCCGGGCATGCGGTTCTGGACGATGCTCATCATGTACGGAATCGCGCGCTCCTTCCTCGAGATCTTCCGCGACGACCCGCGGGGATTCCTGGGACCCTTCTCCGAGTCGCAGATCGTCTCGGCGGTCCTGATCGTCTATGCGGTCGTTTCGATCATCCGCGCCCGATTCCGCTCAGGAAACTCTACGAAATAACAAGTCCTTCCGGTTAATCCTGAAACGGCTGAAACATTATCGCCCGGTTCCGGGTTAAACGATGCGTATCGCATATTCCATCCTTCACGAAGGAGGGTCGGCCCATGCGCGGGAAATACAACCTGTTGATCGCAGCCGCGTTCCTCATGTTATTCCTTGCGGCCTGCGGGGCAGGAAGCGGCGGGGGCCCTACGGGCACAGCCGTTCTCAGCCTTACGGACGCCCCCGGCGATGAAATCGCCTTCGACAACGTTCTCGTCACGGTGAAGGCGGTCTGGTTCCACACCAGCGACGCCGCCGGGGAGGGTGACGGCGGGTGGCTCGTGTATCCGCTGTCCTCGCCGAAAACTGTCGACCTGGCGCGCCTGACCGACGGCGCGATTTCGCAGATGTTCAACCAGACGTTGCCCGTCGGCCACTACCAGCAGATCCGGATCATTCTCGCGGCGACGGAGGACAACACCTACCTTTCCCCTTACAACAACGAGGCGATCGTGGGCGGAGTCGCCTACTCGCTTCGAGTGCCGGCCGCCGCCCACGGCATCCGGCTCGCCGGGTCGTTCCAGGTGGTCGAGGGAGGTACTCTCAACCTGGCGATCGACTTCGACATCGGCCACGACGTCGTGCCGTTCCAGAACCCCGGGAACGGAAACCGGGAGTTCCTCCTCAAGCCGAGGCTGCGCTACTTCGACCTCGACAGCGTGGGGTCGATCACCGGCAGGATCGACGCTGCGACACGCGCCGTTGGATATCACTTCGTGTTCAAGGCCGAGCAGCTCGAAGCGGGACCGGGCAAGGACAACACCTACCACGTCCGCCGGTTCACGACCGCAGGCTACCTGGGCGACAACACCGCGTTCCGGCTCTCCTTCCTGAAACCAGGGACGTACGACGTCGTGATGCGCGGCAGGAACGTCGACACCGTAATAGTGCGCGGCGTCACCGTCACCAGCGGGACGAACACGGACCTGGGCCCGGCGATAAACATGCCCACGGGCGTCGGCGAGTTCTTCGCCAACACGAGGGTGAGCCCCACCGGCTCGTGGGTCAATTTCTACCAGACCCTGGATAACAACGCCGCCGGCACCGCCATGGAATATCCGTACGAGATACGCTTCCGGCACGTCTGCCCGCTCACCGGCATCTTCTTCGACAACATCGCCCTGTCAAACGGGAAGCTCCATCTCAGAGGCTATTCCGGCGGGACAACTACGCTGATCGCCGGCAACGTGACTCCCCAGGAGTGGACAGGGGGAGGCGGCAACGCTCGGTTCGGGGCGGTGGCGGACGCGTTCCTGTTCGACCGCAGCGCCTCCGTCATATTCGACAACACGGCGTCCGGCCCCATATCCGGTATCCCCGGCCCGACGTTCGGCGCAAGGCTCGCCGTGTCGGCGCCTGCGGTCTCCGCCATTGCCTCGGGAGCCATTCTTTCGCACATGAACAAGCCGATGACCCTGGACAAGGTCTACCTGCTGGCCGTCCACGGGGGGAGGGTCGTGGACTCGTTCATACCGACGCAGTCGTCCGGCCCCATGACCTGGACCATGTCGGGAGGAAGAATGCAGGCGCCGTACGCGTTCCTGCCCCTCCCCGGCAACATTCCCGGCTCAGTCTACGGGATCGACGGGCTCGGGTGGTCGCCGCCCGGCTCTCCCAACGGCCCGGCTTTCGCTGTGGGGACCGCCCCCGCGATCGCCGACCTGCGGGCCGGTGACGACACCGCGGCGAACTTCACGATGAACCGTATCATCCCGTAACGCGACAAAACCTGAAGGGGAAGGAGAACGACAATGAAGAAAGCGCATCGAATCCCGGTAGTCCTGCTCGCCGCGTTCGGCCTGACGATCGCCCTTGCGGCATACGCCGCGGGGGATGCTACCTGCGAACCGGGCGCGAAACACCGGCGCCATCGGATGTACGACTCAAAAACCGTAGAAACGATCTCGGGGGAGGTGATTAAGGCGGAAAAGATCCCCTTCCGTAGAGGGAAATCCGACGGCGTGCGCCTGCTCCTGAAAACGGACAAGGAAGAGATCCCCGTGAGCCTCGGCCCCTCGCGATACCTGGACGCGCAGGACGTCAAGATCGGCGAGAAAGACAGGATCGAAGTGAAGGGATCGCGTGTCACAGGAAAACGGGGGAAAACGTTCCTGCTCGCCGCCCAAATCAAGAAGGGCGACGCTCTGCTGAAACTCCGTGACGAGAACGGCAAACCACTGTGGGCCGGGAAGAAAGAGCGATAACATTCAACAGGCGTCCCTCTCCCTCCGGAACGGGAGGCGGGGGGACGCCCCTTATTAACACCCCCCCCCCCCCCCCCCCCCCCCCCCCC
>JAGVHM010000106.1 GCA_020056545.1 bacterium | reverse complement strand
AGAAGGCGAACCCTCCCTTTGCGCCTTTTTCGATCGTAAAAACTTCCGGCCCGAATCCTTTGCGGTTATCGATCAGAAGCCTTCCGTCGGGGATCGCCTTTGCGTCCTCGAAAACGTTGGGGGCGTCGAACCAGGTATGGCGCCCAAGGTCGTCGACGATATGCAGATCCAGATCCACGTCGTCCTCGTCCCAGTGAAGGATGGCCATCAGAGGGCGCTCCGCTATCCCCCGCGTCAGTACATTGCGTTGTTCGCTGACGCCTGTCCTACCCTCCAGGTCTTCCGCTTCCACCGTGAATTCGTCCTCGTCGGTGACCAGGGCGGCGGGCTGCTCGAATGTTCCGTCCTCGCGGACCCTGAGACGGAGGGGGATGTCGTTCTGGATCAGGTACGCCTCCCGCAGCGGGTTCCGGCTGACGATCCTGCCGCGAACCGTGATTACCGGGGAGCGGGATACGTCGGCCACCGCTTCCCGGGTCGGAGAGAACAGTTCGATCGTGGGCGCCGGCGGGGCGTAGAACATCGTCCGGTATGCGCGCAGGGCGCGGCCGTACTGGTCGAGCCCGGTGACCACGATCCTGTTTTCCCCGTGCCGCAGGGAAATCGGAACTTCGAACTTTCCTGCGTATACCGTGGCGGTCTTCGCTTCCCGTCCGACGGAGATCGACACGGAGCGCACGCCCTCCTCCGCGGTTCCTGCGAGTATGTGTCGGGCATGTTCGGTCTTTCCCCCCTCGGGCGAAAGGATCCGGATGGCCCCCTCGGGCGGGAGTTCCTCCCTGACAACCGGCGCCGCCTCGCGCTCAGTCAGCCACGGTCCACCCTGGAGGCCCCGAAGGACAACCTTCTGCCGGGCTGCGAAACCGCCCCAGCGAGGAAGGTCGAAAAAATTCCCGTCCTCCGCGCCGGGAACGATCAGAATCCGGTCCTGGCGGATGCCGGACTCCAGAAGACGCTCGGCGACGGCGCGGGACAGGGAAAGCGCAAGCATGCCGTTCTCCTCGTTCCTGCCGATCGGGTCCGTGATAACCTGCACCAGCAGGAATATCCGCCGGTCCGTCTTCATCCGCTCGAGAATGTATGCTACCTCCCGTTGCTGGGCGGGAGACCACTTCGACGGCAGCAGGTCGTTGAGCGGAAAGGCCTTCTCGAATAGAATGTGGGTTGCGATCTCCGGTCCCGGGATCCCAGGGTAGACCGCTATGCGCTCTTTCGCCGCCGCGGCCATGGGGGTGGTAAGAAAGGCGCACGTCGCCAGGAAGAGGCATATGATGCGGGCGGGCATCGTGCTCCCTCAAGGGATGATTCGGACTCCAACATAATAAGACACTACGGACGTTTTACAACCCGGGGAAGGCGGAAAACAGGCGATGAAATCGGGCAAGGCGAGCATGGCGGATATTTCGGGCAAGCAGGCTACTTCGCGGGAGGCGACGGCCGAAGGGTGGGTCCTCCTGTCCCGCCCCGCATGGAGGATGATCCGAAGTGGAGAGATCCCGAAGGGAGACGTGCTCGGCGTGGCCCGCGTAGCCGGCATCATGGCCGCCAAGTCGACCCCGCGGATCCTCCCCTTGTGCCATCCTCTGCCGCTGGCCTCCGTGGCGGTGGACTTTTCGCTTTCCGCCCCGGGAAAAGTGCGGATCGTGGCCGTCGTTAGGACCGTCGCCCCCACCGGGGTCGAAATGGAGGCGCTGACCGCAGTATCCGCGGCGGCCCTGTGCATCTACGACATGGCGAAGCCAGTCGACCGTTCGATCGAGATCACCGGGATCCGCCTCCTGCGAAAGACCGGGGGGAAGAGCGGGGACTATTCGATTGCTCAGGTTTCTAATCCGCAATCGAGCAGAGCGAAGCGGAGCTCGGGCGCTCAGGCTCCGGACCTGCGGCCGATTTCGCGGCCAAGCCGCCCCGCGAGCCGACCCGCCTCGCGCAACTCCGCGGGCGGCAGGGGGAAGGCTCCGAAGCGATCGCGGTGATAGAGCGCCAGGAACCGGGAGGCGTCCGCTGCGATGGAACCTCTGTTTTCCATCGCCCCGCCCATCATCTCCTCCATCGTGTCCCCGGCATTGCAGCGGTACCCGGCGGAGGCCAGCCGCCGCACCAGACGCGCATAATCACGCGGAAGCGGCGCCTCCCCGCCTTGAGACGCAGTCATCCAGTTCAACGAGGGAATGCGGATTATCCGGCGGAGAAAAACGGCGGCAAGCAACAGCGCGAGGATGGCCGCGCCCAGTTGCGCGCCATGGCGGCGAAGCGCCTTCGCAGGCCCGAAAGCGCGCGCCAGGCCCGCCCTGATCCTGTAAAACGCCATCTGTCCTTCCGCCACGCCTTCCGCCTGCATCTTCAGGGAGTAATTGATGACGTACTTGTCCCAACGCTGCCGCGCCCAGTCGATGTAGATCCAGGGTTTCCCCGTCCGGGCGAAGAAGGGGGAATTCTCCCCGAGCGGCGGGGTTGCGTCCAGCGTCAACCATTTCCCGTCGATCAGCGCTTCGGTCCAGGCGTGGGCGTCGGACTGCCGCACGATCAGGTATTTTCCGAGGTCGCTCCACTCTCCGCCCATGTAGCCCGCGGCGAGCCGGGAAGGGATCCCCGATGCGCGCAGGACCAGCGCAAGGGCGGTGGCGTAGTGCTCGCAGTACCCCGCCTTGCTGACGAAGAGGAATTCACGCACCGATGAGGCTGAGTCGGTGACCGAATACCTGAAGCCGGTCCGGAAATACCGAAGGGCGGCATCCGCCTTTTCGGCGTCCGATCCCGCCCCCGCCGTGATCCGCGCGGAGAGCTCCACGAGGTCGTCCCATCCGGCAGGAAGCTCCAGGTATCGCCGGGCCACCGCGGGATCCGGAACGGATGCCCTCGACGCCTCCTGGGAGAACTGTATCCGGTAACGAAGCGGGGGATGGCCAGGCATCGCGAGGGAGAAGCTTCCCTCCCCTTCCGTCCACAGATCGCCCAGGCTCCCTTCGAAGAGGTGGGTTGTTCCGTAAACGAACAGGGCGGGGTTGTCCATCGCCTCCAATGTGACGTCCGCTTCCCGCAGGAGCGTTCCACCGGGGATCGGAGCGGCTGTGTAGTGTGTTCCTGTTCTCGGGAGGCGCGTCCGGTACCGCTGGGGGCGCATCCACGTCTTCCCGTCGAACACGGAATAGGTCGCGCCCCGCAGGTAAAGTCCGGACGGGGATATATCGGCCGGGTATCCGGGGAATTCGATCCGCGCGGCCACGCGACGGTCGGCCTTGACTCCCGTCACCTCCCGAAGGGAGATCGTGTCGGAAAACCCGGTGATTCCTTCGGTGCGCCGGATATTTCGGAGCATCTGGCCGATCCCGACACGGGGTGTGACGATGAAGAGGATCATGGAGAAGAGCACTCCTCCGGCGGCCGCGAGTAGCAGGAGTTTCGCGGCGAACCCGGTGCGGACCGTGCGGACCGCCCCATCCGCTTCCATTTCTTCGCCCTGCACCTGGAGGGCCCACATCGCTCCCGCGCAGAGACCCAGGTAGAAAAAAGCGAATACCGCGAACTGGACCTCCGTCGTGGACGCGGCCGATGCGAGGAATTCGAGGAAGGAGATCGCTGAAAGCTGCCACCCGTCGCGGACTCCCTTGGGGAGAAGGAACCTGACAGACTGTATTCCCAGGACGAGGACGGAAACGGAGTAGAGCAGGTCCTGGCTTCCCCGGAAAAAGTCGGCTGCTGCCGCCGCCACGGCGGCAAGGAGAAGGGGTGGGGCGATCCGAAGCCAGCGGTCCCTTCGCGCCTCCGTCCAGTCGAGATACGCTCCGGCGATGAAGGAGGCGGTTGCGATCGCCAGCGCCGCGCGGGACACCTCGGTAAGGAGGGCCAGCGGGAAGAGCCCCCATGCCCATTGGGCGCGCAGGACCCACCACAGGAGCCCGGGTCCCCCTGAGGGTGGCCGGTTGCCGGTCATGGCGCGCCTCTTTCCGCGGAGGGTTCTTCGGCGCCGGCCAGGGCCAGGAACGTAAGCGCGTCCGTACGCCGGCTTCCTCCCGCGGCGTCGACCCTGAGGCTGTCACCCTCCCAGATTCTGTATGGCCGGCCCTCCTTCTCGCAGGCAAGGACGAACGCGCACGCCCCGGAAACGATCCGCTCGAAGTCAGGCGAGCGGCAGTCCGCGGGCAGTCGAATGTCAACCACCGCGGCCCTCCCGCTTTCGCGCTCCTTGACCATCCACTTTCCCATCCGGGCCGACGCTTTCCAGTGGATGTCCCGGAACGGATCCGCGGGCATGTGTTCCCGCGCGCCGCGGATCGATTCCCCCCCCCTCCCGGAGGGCGCCGCGGCACCGGTGCTTTCGCGGGCGTTTCGGCGTTTCTCGGGCTCTTCGGCCTCCGCCGGCTCGGGGTACACGACAAGAGAGGCGTCCGGCGTCACGTCCATCGACTTTTCGAAGAGAGCGAACGGAAACCTGGTGGAGACCTCGCACGAAACCGAAGGAAGCGCTCCCCTGCGCGCGGGGCGGAATGAAAATACGCGGGTCGCGGCCCCGCCGCCGGGAATTTCCGGAAACCGTATCGAACGGATCGACCCGTCGATAGGCAGCGACACGGTGAGGGACATGGCGGGAAAGCGCTTCCTCCCCGCGAAGCACGTGACGGCGAGGAGGCTTTCCCGGGACGCGAACGCCTCCGACGCATGGCAAACCTTCACCGAGGTCCGCCTGATGCACCATTCCGAGAAGAATCCGGAGACGAGGATCAGGCTCAGGTTCATGCTGAGGGCAATGTACAGAAGGTTGTTGCCGGTGTTAACCGCCGCAGCCCCCACGCCGAGGGTGATCAGCAGGAACCATTTCCCCTCGGGCGTCACCCGGAGCTTTCGCGGCGGCCGAAGGCGCCGGCGGAGCGCGGAAAGGTTCACAGGGGGGGCGGGACGGTCTCGAGGATCTCGGAGAGGACCGCCGCCGCAGCTTCCGCGGCGGTTTCCGTCCCCGGGGATCCTTTCATGAAGATGCGGTGGCA
The DNA here is from genome assembly GCA_020056545.1 of bacterium. Classification (GTDB taxonomy): domain Bacteria; phylum Desulfobacterota; class Deferrimicrobia; order Deferrimicrobiales; family Deferrimicrobiaceae; genus JAENIX01. The sequence continues at coordinate 214 of JAGVHM010000106.1, read as the reverse complement.
CAGGACGGCGTGCGCCGTCCTCTTGACGTCGGCCGGAGTCGCGTGGTCCCGGCCCGAAAGCAGCGCCAGCCCCTGGGAGGTGTTCTTGAGGCCGATTGCGCCACGGGGAGACGCGCCGAGGCGGACGGCAGGGTGTCTCCGCGTGGCTTCGACGATGCGGTAAATGTATGCGACCAACGACTCGCGGACCGCGATCCTGAGATCGGAAGAGCGT
>JAGVHM010000131.1 GCA_020056545.1 bacterium | reverse complement strand
TGAATCGCCCGGCCGCGGAGCGGAAGCGCCGCAACGGCCGTGAGCACCTCCGTGACGCGCGCCTGCACCTCCTCCTCCGGAAGGTTCAGGTTCCGGGGGCCGAAGGCGACATCCTCCTCCACGGTCGCGGCGAAGAGCTGGTCGTTCGGGTTCTGAAAGACGAGGCCGACCCGCTTGTAGAGTTCCTCCGCCGAGAGGCTTCCGATCTCCTGCCCGCCGATGGCGATCCGCCCCGACTTTGCCTTGAGGAGGCCGACGAGGAGGCCGATCAGCGTCGTCTTCCCCGAACCGTTCGATCCCAAGACCGCGACGAACTCCCCTTCCGAGACATGGAAATCGACGCCGGATAGCGCCTCGGTGCCGTCGTCGTAAGTGAAGTGAACCCCGGTGACCGCGATCGCCTTCATTTGCTTACCCCCCATTCCAGGAGCCGGGCGGAGACGATGCCGATCAGACAGAGGGCCGTGATCAGCCGGTCTCTCCGGCCCAGCGCCGGGAGGGGGCCGAAGGGCATCGTCCCCCTGTAGCCGCGAAGCCTCATCGCGTCGTGCGTCCGCTTCGCCTGTTCCAGCGAATGGATGATCGTCGACCCGGCAAGCGCCGTGAACGATCTCATGGCGCGGCCCCGCGCCGTGTAACCCAGGCGAAGTCTCTGGGCCGCGGCCAGATCCGCCACCTGGTCCATCAGAACAAAGATGTAACGGTACATAAGGATGGCGATCTCCAGCCAGTTCCGGGAGATCCTGAACCAGCGGAATGCCTGGAAGATCCGATGCGCCGGCGTGACGACGCTCAGCAGAAAGACCACCGAGACGGAGCCGAGGACCCGGGCCCCCAGGAGAGCCCCCTGGCGGAGCCCCTCCGCCTTCGCCGTGAAATGCCACCCTGCAACGGTAAAGGCGAAAAGAGGCGTCGTCCCCGTGAAAAAGGTTTGGATGACAACCAGGACCGCCACGATCGAGAGCGGCGCGGCAAGACGCGCGGTGACGAGCTTTGCCGGGATCCGGAGGGTGGCGACGGTTCCGAGACAGACGCCGAAAACGCAAAGCGGCAGAACGACCCTCTCCGCGGTCAAGACCGCGATCAGCGCGGCGAGGGCGATCACGAGCTTTGCCCGCGGATCGATCCGGGTCAGGGCGTTGTCCCGGTAGGTGAAGATGTCCGAAAAAAGGTCAAACATGTTTCTCGTCTCCGACGTCGCGCCTTGGCGGAAAGAGGACCCGAAAGTTGTATCCCCCGATGAATCCCCCGACAATCCCGGCAACCAGAAAAACGAACAGCAGAAGATCGCCCTGGTCGGTGTTGATGAACGGTTCGCGCGCCGTCCGTCCGGCCTTCTCCGCGAATTTCTCGATCACCGTTTAGTCAACGCCCGACCAGGAGGCGGCCCGGCCGGGCGGGCACGCCGGCCCGGCGAGGAGAAGTCCCGCAAACGTAAGGATCAAAACCGCTCTCTTCATGCCGCACCTCCCGCCGCCGCCATCCTGAGCAGTTCCGGCTTGCGGTTCCGGACGAAGCGGAGCGCCCCGGCGCAGAGGATCCCTTCGAGGATGCCCAAGGGGAGCTGCGTCGGTACGAAGGCGATCAGGATCAGCGAGAACATCGCCGAGAACGAACTCCCGGCATGGAAGGCGGCGGTAAGCTCGAAGGAGGTCATGGCGTAGGTGGCCCAGTCGGAGAGCAGTCCCGCCAGAAAGGCGGCCGCTATCCACGGGACCCCCAGGCGGCGGGCGATCAGCCAGGTCCCGAAGCCGACATAGGAGCCGGCCACGCCCATCGCTACAATGTTCGCCCCAAGGGTGGTGAGCCCCCCATGGGCAAGAAAGAGCGCTTGAAGCGTGAGCGCGATGCTCGCGACGACGACGGTGAGCCCAGGACCGATCAGGATCGCGGCGATCCCCGTCCCGCAAGGGTGCGAGCAGGTTCCGGCGGTGGGAACTGGGATGGGCATGCAAGAGATGAGGAAGACCGCCGCTCCGACAAGGCCGACGAGCGGTTTGAAGTACGGGAACTCTTCGTTGCGACGCTGAAGCTCCCGGAGACCCAGGGCGACAAAGGGGATGGCAACGACGTACCAGAGCACCGCCCAGGAGGCAGGCAGGAGGCCTTCTGAGATGTGCATGGCGAAGGCCGGTGCGGGCAGCGATGCCAATACCCCGGCTATGGCGGCGACAACCGCCGCAAAGCGGCTTGCGTATCGTTTCTTTGTCCAAATTCCGTCCATGTCTCCTCCTTTGTTTGCGTGGTTTGCGTATAGACACCCGCTTGATTTTGAAACACCGGGACGCTGGAACCGGGATCTCCTGCGGACCAGCGGGTAGAACCCTCCCTGTTTCTCCCAGTGTATGGTTTATCCTCTCTTACTCCAGCCGTGAGTCACCGCCCGGTTCTCCGGGATGGCAGTCTATCGGCGCCGGAGAGAGTTCCCGAACGTCGCGGAACTCCATAGACTCCTCGATCCGTTTTTCGACGAGCGAAACGAGGATATCGTCGTAGCCGAGGTGCCTGCCAAGGACCAAACGGACTTCCGGGTGCTTTGCAACCGCTTCTCGGAGCATCTCCGGGATGTCTTCGCGGAGGTGGACGCCGAAGTGGAGAAAGTAGGGGAGGACGATCACGCTCTTTGCCCCCTGGCGAACGCATTGATCGAACGCCTCGTCGAACGGGATCCCACGGCCGGACATCCGGCAGGTCGCGACGATCCCGCCGAGCTTCGCCCTCAGCCCCGCCGCGATCTTTTCCATGTCGTCGTCGGCGCCCGCGGCGCGGCTTCCATGGCCGATCAGGATCACGGCCCGCATTACCGCCTCTTCTCCCATGGATCACTCCTTTGATAAACAGGGACAGCTCCCGATTGTTTCATATTTTCTTTTCCGATCCCGCGAGGCCACAGAGGGCGTGGATGACGCTAACCGCGAGCGGGCTTCCCCCTCGGCGGCCGGCGAGTGCGATGTACGGAACGCCCTGCCCCATCAGCTCCTCCTTGCTCTCCATGACGTGGACGAAGCCGACCGGCATCGCGACGACGAGGGCTGGCCGGAGCCCCTCTTCAACGATCATCCGGTTCAGCTCCATCAGCGCAATCGGGGCGTTTCCAAAGGCTGCGATCGCTCCGGCGATGAAGGGCCGGGCCTTCTCGATCGCATGGAGCGAGCGGGGGAGGCCGGTCCGCCGGGCCGTGCGTTCGATATCCTCATCGGCAATGTGGCAGATAAGGCTCTCCTTCCGGTAAAACCCGCAAACGCCCCGCAGGCGGGCGAGGGAGATCCCTGAGCGGATCATGTTCGAGTCGACGATGAGCGATCGGCAACCATGAAGGGCCGCGACGCCGGCGGCGATCGCATCCGGCGAAAAACGGACCGCCTCCATGATCCCGAAATCGCCGGTCGTGTGGATCATCCGGCGCACGATTTGCCACTCCTCCGGCGTGAACCGGTGTTCCGGGGCCTCCCGGTCGATGATCTCCATCGATTTTGCTTCGATCTCCGGCCCGCTCAGCGGCGCGTCCAGAAAGGCGCGGATCAGCGGGCGTCCGGGTGTTTCGTTCATGGCGTACCTCCACATCGTTCGAGAAAACGGGCGACCGCCGCCGGTCGGGAGGCGTAGTGGAGGTGCAAGTAGCTCGCGAGGATAGCCCCGTTTTGATATCCCTCGGTTTCGACCGTATCCGTGCGGCGGCGCCGGAGGGAATAAACCTTCCGCCAGGCCGGGTCGGAGGCCGGGTCGTCGACCAGCTCCGAATAGTGGAATTCGTGTCCCCGCAGAAGCTCCCCACGGCGGCCCCAGAGGGAGTCCTCCGTCAAGGCGACCTCCACGTAGCCGAGCGCCTTCTTGCCGGCGAGCATGCGCGTCCGGGTGGGGAGGACGCCGGCGAGGGGGTAAAAGCGGCCGTCCGCCTCGATTCCCCGAGAGAGATACATGAGCCCTCCGCATTCGGCGTAGAGGGGTTTTCCGGAGCCGGCGTAAGCGCGGATCGCAGCGAGCATCTCCCCGTTTTCCGCAAGGCGCTCTGCGTGGAGTTCCGGATAGCCTCCCCCGAGGTAGAGACCAAAGAGCCCTTCCGGCAGGCGGCGGTCGTCGAGGGGAGAGAAAAAGAGAACCTCGCAGCCCGACGTCCGAAGGGCGTCAAAGAGATCCTGGTAATAGAAGTGGAAAGCGGCGTCCCGTGCGACGCCGATCTGCAGGCGGGCCGGCGCACCGGCGACTTTTTGTTCCGCGATCGCGGCCGCCGGTTCGGATCTTTCCGCGGCGTCCGGTTCGGGAAAGAGCTTCATTTGGGGAGGTCTTTGAATTTTTCCAGAAACTGGCAAATCGTCATTCCTGGGGAAGCAGGAATCCAGTCCTTTCAAAACCTCCTGGATTCCCGCTTTCGCGGGAATGACAATGCGGGGAGATTTTTCAAAAGTCTCCATTTGGCGGGAATCGGGCGTATCGCGCCGTTCGCCGGGATCGAGAGGAGCGGTCGCCTTGGTCGTTGTCGTTAGCATTTTCGGGAAGAGCGTCTCCAACGACAGGTATTGTTCCAGCGCATTGGCGAGGGCGTCGAGGAGGGACTCCGGGAGTTGCCCCCGGTCGGCGGTGACGAGGCCGAGGTGTCGGGAGGCAAGCTCCGGAAAAGCCGAGCGGGGGATCGCCCCCAGAAGCGGCGGCAAGCCGGCTGCCTGGAGGGAGTCGGAAAGCAATGCAGCATGGCGCTCTGAACCGCAGTGATTCGCGACGACTCCTGTGAAGCGGAGATCCGTCTGAAATGTCGTATAGCCCTTCACGAGTGCGGCAAAGCTCCGGCCCATCCCGTGAACGTTAACGACGAGAATAACGGGGGCGTTGAGCAGGCGGGCGATCTCCGCCGTGCTTCCCTCATCGCTTTGCGCATCCGCCCCGTCGAAGAGCCCCATGACCCCTTCGACGAGGGCGCAGTCGGCGTCAGCCGTGGCCTGCGCGAAGAGACGGCGGCAATGGTCGTGACCGGCCATCCAGCCGTCGAGGTTGTAGCAGGGGCGTCCGGAGGCAAGGGCGAGGTAGGTCGGGTCGAGGAAATCCGGTCCCACCTTGAACGTCTGGGTTTCCCGACCCCGGCGGGCGAGCGCGCGCGCCAGCGCGAGCGTAAACGAGGTTTTCCCCACACCGCTGTGCGTTCCGGCGATGACGAGCGTCGGGCAACGGGTCATCAGAATTCCACCCCCTTCTGGGCCTTCCGGCCGCTATCGAATCCGTGCTTGATACAGCGGA
>JAGVHM010000111.1 GCA_020056545.1 bacterium | reverse complement strand
CCCACCGCGTAGGTCCAGGTGAGCGGGTTCACTATCTTCGTCTGCCGCTTCTTGACGTGATGCATGGTGTCGAAGACCATCAGGAGGATGGGAAGAGGCTCGAGGGCCGAGAAGATCCCGCCTACCCACAGCCAGTAACGCGGGGCGCCGATCCAGTAGTAGTGGTGGCCGGTCCCGGCGATCCCGGTGAACATGAACAGCCCGATCTCGACGTATAGCCACTTCTCCACGACCCCCCGATCGACTCCGGTGAGCTTCATCAGCACGAACGCCATGATGGCGCCTGTGACGAGCTCCCACGCTCCCTCCACCCAGAGATGTATGACCCACCACCAGTAGTACCAGTCGGTCACCGTGTTTTCATAAAAGGGGATGCCGAAAAGGTAGAGCAGGGCGAGGAAGACGAGCCCGCCCAACAGCGTCCCCTGTATGACCGTCCAGTTCCTGGCCTTGATCATCGTCATGCCGATGTTGAACAGGAAGATCAGCGCTCCGACCACGACGACGAAATCCAGCGGCCTGGGGATCTCGAGGAGCGGCCGCCCCTGGGTCCACCCGAAGAGGAACCCGACCAGCGCGACGACGCCCGTGACCAGAAGGGCGATCAACTGGAAGTAGGCGAGTTTTTCCGAGTAGATCTCCGATTTCGTCTCCTCCGGGATAATGTAATAAGTCCCTCCCATGAACCCCAGGAGCATCCAGAGGACGAGCAGATTGGTGTGCATCGCCCGCGCCGTGGAGAAGGGAAAGACGTCGACGATCGACTGCGGGACGGTCCAGGTATAGCTGTACGCCAGGTACAACCCCAGGAATATCTGGAGCACGAAAAGCGGCAGCGCCGAAGCGAAGTACCAGTAGGCGATCTTCTGGGATCGGTATTCCATCGTTCCCTCCTTATTTCAGGCTCGAAAGGAATTTCGCCACTTCATCGAGCTCACGGTCGGTGAGCCCCTTCTGCGGCGGCATCTTCGCTTTCGGGTTGACGCTTTCGGGGTCGCGCACGTAGCGCCCGATCTGCTCCAGCGACATCTTCCTGCCGACGGTGTCCAGGGCCGGGCCGAACGTCCCGCCCGTCCCGTGGAGCGCGTGGCAGTTCATGCATCCCTTGGACTGGAAGACCGCCGCGCCGGGCGACACGCCCACCGAGGCGACCATCGCCTGCTCCCCTCGGGAGAGGCGCTTCTTGCTGTCCTGGGGCGGCCAGTCGTTGTTGTTGATCTCGTTCATCCACGCGAAGAATGCGACCATATCCTCGACCTCGGCGTCGGAGGCGTGGACGTTGGGCATCTTCCTCCAGGAGTTGGCGAACGCCACCTCAGGGCTCTTGATCCGGAATCGGATCCCTTTTTCCCCGATGCGCTGCGTTACACGCGTGAGGTCGGGGGCGTAGTAGGCGCCGAACCCCAGGATCGTGTGGCAGTCGTTGCAGTTGTACTTCTCGAAAGCCCGTTTTCCCGCCACTACCCGCGCGTCGATCTTGTCGGCGTGGGAAAGCGCGACCACCTGCCTGTGCGTGTCCCACGTCAACGCCAGAAAAAGAACCGTCGACGACAGGGTGCCCAGCAGGAAGATCCAGAAGGCGGTCTTCTTCGTCATTCCGTAACCTCCTTTTATTGCCTGTCGGTGCGGAGAATGGGGTCATGGTAGGACGGTTCGATAGCGGCGTGCCTTGACATGCGTCAAGCGGGAAGGCAAATCCGTAAATCCCTTTGAGAGTTGCGGAATCGCGGATAAGATGGCTGTAAACCCGCAGATGCGGGCACGGACAAGTTGCCGTTCTGGAGGCGGAAGATGAGCGGATTCCGGATGGAAAAGGACTCGATGGGGGAGGTCCGCGTCCCCGAGGACGCGTACTACGGGGCGCAGACCCGCCGGGCTTTCGAAAACTTTCCGGTGAGCGGCATCCCCATGCCGCTTCCGGTCGTGCACGCCGCGGCCATGATCAAGGGGCTGGCCGCCGAGGTCAATGCGGGGTTGGGGATACTTCCTCCGCCGCTTGCGGAGGCGATCTCGCGGGCAGCGCGCGAAGTGCTGGAAGGGAAGTTCGACGGCGAGTTCGTCGTCGACGTGTTCCAGACAGGCTCCGGCACCTCGACGAACATGAATGTAAACGAGGTGCTCGCCAACCGGGCCAACGAGCTGCTGGGGCAGCCCAAGGGGGGGAACGCGCCGGTCCACCCCAACGACCATGTGAACCGCTGCCAGTCCAGCAACGACGTCATCCCCTCTGCCATCCGGATCGCGGCCCGCCGGCAGCTCTCCGATGCGCTTCTTCCGGCGCTGGAGGTTTTGCGGGAAGCCCTGGAGTCGAAGGCGCGGGAATTTTCCGACGTCCTCAAAATCGGCAGGACCCACCTGCAGGACGCCGTCCCCGTGACCCTGGGGCAGGAGTTCTCCGGCTACGCTTCAATGGTGGATCACGGCATACGGCGAATCCGCGCGACGTTTCCTGACCTGGAGGAGCTCCCTCTGGGCGGGACGGCGGTGGGGACGGGGTTGAACGCCCACCCGGAGTTCGGCGCGAGGACGATCGCGGAGATCGACAAACTCACCGGGATCCCGTTCCGCCCGGCGGAGAACCGGTTCGAGGCGATGGGAGCGCAGGACCCCCTCGTCTCGGCGAGCGGTTCGCTGAAAGGGCTATCCGCCTCCCTGATGAAAATCTGCCACGACCTGCGGCTGCTGTCCTCCGGCCCGAGGTGCGGGATCGGGGAGATCGACCTCCCCTCGCTTCAACCGGGTTCGTCCATCATGCCGGGGAAAGTCAACCCCGTCATCCTGGAGATGGGGATACAGGTCTGCACGCAGGTGATCGGCAACGACGCGGCGGTGACGCTTTCCGGCGCGCTTGGCGTCCTGGAGTTGAACGTCATGCTCCCGGTTATGGCGCGCAACCTCCTCGAATCCATCCGAATTCTCTCGTCTGCGTCCCGCCTCCTGGCTTCGTCGTGTGTTGCGGGGATCACGCCCAACCGGAAGCGGTGCGGGGATCTGATCGAGCAGAGCCTTGCGATGGTGACCCCGCTGGCCGTGAAGATCGGCTATAACCGGGCGGCGGAGCTCGCCCACGAGGCGTACCATTCGGGGAAGACGATCCGCGCGCTGCTGCGCGAGAAAGGATTGCTTACGGAAGCGGAGATAGAGCGGGTCCTCGACCCGAAGTCGATGATCTTATAGTGGTATAATGGTAAGGTTATGGACACCGTCACACACGGTCTTGCGGGGTGGCTCGTCGCCCGGGCCATCCCTTCGGATACGGGAAAAAAAGAAGCAACCGTAGCGCTCGTCCTCGGTTCCGTCCTGCCCGACGCCGACAACGTCGCCTCGCTGCTTGGGAGCGAGTTCTATCTCCGTCTCCACCGGGGGGTGTCCCATTCATTCGCCGGGATTGCGGTGACCTCGCTACTGGTGGCTCTGCTGCTCTACCGGTTCGGGAAGTGGAAGGACCTGAAAAAGATATATCTTCTCGTTCTGCTGGGGCAGATCTCCCATATTGCGCTCGATCTGCTCAACTCCTACGGGACGCAGATATTTCAACCGTTCTCGGATGCGAGGGTATCGTTAGATCTCCTGTTCATAATCGATCTGGCGTTCACGGGGATCATCGTCCTGGGGATCCTGCTGTCCCGTTACCGCCCATCACGGGCGCGCGCGGCGCTTGTAGTTCTCTCGGCCTATGTCTGCTTCGCGGCCTTCCTGCATCTGCGAGCGGAGGACGCCGTCCGGGAGGCTGCCTTGAGGCAGGGTGTCCCCGTTGTTTCCGCCTGGGCATTGCCGCGGCTTCCCGAGATCCATTCACTGCCTGACCTCGCGCCGGGGCGCAGGGCCGAGGCCGCCCAGAGGATGCGGCTTTCGGAAGTCGCCCCGCGTCTGACGACGATCCCGGACCGCCACAGCTTCCCGTTCCCGGCGGGGCCGATTGCCTGGAACGGGTTCGTGGACGACGGGAAGACGTATCTTCGTGCGGAAGTGGACCCCTTCGGCGGCACAGTAACCTGGCGGGAACGGGAATGGAAAGGGAGGGATGTGCCGGAAGCGCAGGCCCTCCGGGACTTGCGTGACGTCCGGACGTACCTCTGGTTCGCCCGTTTCCCGACGGTGCATGTATCCGAAGAGGGGGAAACGATGGTCGTCACCTTTTTCGACATGCGGTTCGGCGGCCCGACGGCCCGACGCCCCTTCATCCTCAGGGTGATCGAGTCGCCCGGCCGCTCTCCCCAGGCGAACTGGGGGTCTTGAGGAACTTTCCGGCCACCCGTTCCTGGTTTACCGCCACCCGGATGAGGTCTTTTTCGATGCAACAATTATCCGGGCATCGTGTGCAATACTTTTCATACATTGAGACATTTTTTCCACCCAACCGGTTTCTGCAGAATAAAACAAAATAAATTCAAACAGTTAAGCTATTAATATCCGGGCGCGTATATTGCACATCTATGATAATTCACGTAGAGTATCCGATAATAAACAGAAAATGCGCACCCGCAGTCGAGTGAATAAATAAGCATGCACTGTGGCAGTTGCAACGGGATGCTTGTCCCGGCAGATATTTCATTCAAGGATGCAAAATGAAGAAACTGACTGTCTCGTTTGTCGTCTGGATCTGTTTCGTTGCCTTCCCCGCAACGTCTCCGGCAACGGAGGCTGTTTATGAACAGCACATGGCTCGTGGCGTGGGGGCGATCGAGTCCGGGGAATACAAGGCCGCCGAAATCGAATTCCGGAGGGCCGCCAGGGAAAAGCCAGGCGACCCGAACGCGACCCTCTATCTCGGTGTGGCGCTATCCCGGGGAGGGAAAGACGAGGCGGAAACTGTCCTGAAGGAGGCGCTCCTGCTAAACGCGGGGAACCCGAGGGCGCCTTTCGAACTGGGATTCCACTACTACATGCGCGACCGGTACGATGCCGCTGCGGAATATTTCGAAAAGGCGGCCAGGATGGCCCCCGGGACCGAGGTCTCAAGGAACGCCGAATCATTCCTCACGGCGATGAAGGAAAAAGGGGAAAAGAAGCGCTGGTCCCTTAACCTTTCGGGTGGCCTCCAGTACGATTCCAATATCATCGTGTCTCCGGACGACAGGCCGCTTCCCGCGGGGATCTCCGAACGGTCGGACGTGCGGGCGGTCTTCCTGTTGAAGGGTAGGTACATGATCTTTTCGGGGAACAAGGGGGACCTTTCGGCGGGATATAGCCTCTACCAGAGCTTCCACCAGAACCTCGAGGAGTTCAACATAAACCAGTCGGTCCCCGACCTGAAGGGGACCCTGAACCTTGCTCCCTGGCTGACCTTCCGGGGGATGTATTCCTACGAGTCGACCAATCTGGGGGGCGGCCAGTACAGCTTCGCCCACACGATCAATCCGTCGGTCGTCATCCGGGAGGGGGAGAGGTACTCCACCGTCCTCGATTACCGCTGGAAGAAGACCCGGTACAGGAACGGGACGTTCTTCCTCACGAACTCCGACCGGACCGGCCGCGACATAGCGTACGTCATCACGCAGAACGCGAGCCTGTCCAAGACCGTGCAGGGCAGGGCGGGGTTTGCCTACGACGAGGACAGGACCCGCAGTGATTTCTGGGACTACAACGGGTACCGGACGTTCGCGGGGCTGACCTTCCTCCTTCCGCGCAAGAGTTTTCTCGACATCTCCGCTGAAATCTACCGGAGGAAGTACAACGGGGAGTACCCGGGATTCGGCGTGTTCAGAAGGGACACCACGAGGACATACTCGGCGAACGCAGGAATCCCGCTGTCCGCACGCTATACCCTCATCGCCGGCCATACTTACACGGAAGCAGCCTCGAATGTCTCCGACTTTTCCTACAGGCGGAACGTAACGGGCCTGTTCCTGAATGCGAGGTTTTAAATGAAAACCACTGCCGGAATCGTCCTGTTTCTCGTTCTCGCCCTCTTGACCGGATTGCCCATGGAAGGCCAGGCCGCGGAGGATGTCAGCAAGGTCATCGCCGTCCGGGGGAAGGCCGTCATCGAGAGAGAGAAAAAGGAAACGGAGGCCAGGGTGAACGCCGGCCTCCTCATCGTGGACAAGGTTTCCACCCGCGAGCAGTCCAGGGCGAAGCTGTTGTTCATGGATGACAGCGTCCTGACGCTGGGCGAGAAATCCCAGGTAGTCATCCAGGAGTACGTTTTCCGGAAGGACGAGAGAGGCCGCTCCGTCTTCAACCTCGTCGAGGGGGTGATGAGGACGGTGGTGGGCCGGACGAGATTCGAGGTGCACACGCCGACGGCGGTGGCGGCCGCGAGGGGGACGATCATCAACTTCCGTGCGGGAGAGAAGAGCGGAAAGCGGTTCACCCAGATCCAGTGCGTCGAAGGCGAGGTGGACGTAAAGAGCGCTTCCGACAAGATTCTCGACAATGTGATGCTCACTGCGGGGATGGAAATCAACGTCTACGAGAACGAGCAGCTCGGATTGCCATCGGTGATTTCCGTTGCCCAGGCGAACATCTTCAATGAAGCGACCGACATGACGCAGAGCGAGATCAGGGTTCCGGATCCCATGCAGGTCGGCATCGCCCTTGCGGGTGTCGCCGGGGGCGGCGGCCGCGATTATCACGGGGGGGCCGAGTTGGGGACTCCGGGTGTTCCCATCGCCTCGCAGCAGGCCCCCATCCAGGCGGGAACGCCGGTCACCATCAGTGTGATCGTACCGTAACGGATTGCGCATGAAGGCTACGCGATCGATCCAATATTTCGCCGGGATAAAGGAATCGACATGAAAAGGATATGCGTTCTGCCGCTCGCGGTTTTCCTAGTCCTGATGATCCAGGGGTGCGGGAGCGGAGGGTCGAATTCCTCCGGCAGCACGAACGTCACGATCGCCGTGGGGTCGGCCGCAAAGGCTTCCCCCTCAAGGGCCCCCATGGCGCTCGCTCCCGTTTTCGCCTCCATACGGTTCACCATTTCCGCGGCTGACATAGCGGACCCCATAGTGAGGACGGTCGCCTATACCGGCAGCGGCACGGTCCAGGAGTCATTCCAGGTTCCCAGCGGGGCGGACCGGCATTTCCTCGTCGAACTGCTCGACGGGGACGGCACCGTGCTGTACCGCGGGGAAGCGACCGCGAGCCTTCTCGGGTCGCCCGTACATTTGGACATCACCCTGGCTCCGGTGGCCCAAGGCAGTCTGTCGGGGATAGTGGGGGATGCCGTGAGCGGGCAGCCCCTTTCCGGCGTTTCCGTGGAAGTTCTGCTGCAGGGATCCATCGTCGCTACGGGCACGACCGGCGAGGACGGCTCCTACCTGATCTCCGTGAGTTCGGGAAGCGGATACACCCTCCGATACCTCTTGGATGGGTATCTGACAGTCACCTATGAGGGGGTCGTCGTGCAGGCGGTCGGGACGACCACTCTCGAGGCGGTCCTCCAGATCGACAATTCCCACTCCGGCGCCGGCAACGTCAGCGGCAGGGTCATCAATGCGCTAACTCTTTCGGGCGTCAACGGCCTCACGATCAACCTGCGCTCCGGTATCAACGCGACATCGGGATCCATCGTCGCGAGCACCTCTACTTCGTCGTTCGAGAGCGGGGCCGGTTCGTACGAATTCAATGGCATCCCCGGCGGGAATTACACCGGGGAGGTCGTCGGGACGGGATACATCACCGGTTATTTCACGATCCTCTGCGTCGGCGGTGCGACCACCCCGAACCAGAACACGAACGTCACGCCGGTCCTGCCCTCCGGGGAGACGCGGATCGTCCTCACCTGGGGCGCTACCCCGTCGGATCTGGATTCCCACCTGACCGGGCCGACGTCTGGCGGCACCCGGTTCCACGTGTATTATGGGGATACAACCTACACGGAAGCCGGCACCATCTACGCGGAACTCGACGCGGACGACACCAGCAGCTTCGGCCCCGAAACGACGACGATCCATGTCCAGATCCCCGGCGTTTACAGGTTCTCGGTTCACAATTGGAGCGGTGGGGGCAGCTTGGTGCTCGCCAACTCCGGGGCGCAGGTCAAGGTCTACCGCAGCAGCGGGCTGGTGGCCACGTTCAACGTCCCGTTGGGGCAGGCGGGGACGGTCTGGACGGTGTTCGAGATCGACGTAAACACGATCACGCCGATCAACACGATGTCCGACACGATACCGCTCCGCCCGGCGGCGGGCGCGCCCGATTTCCAGGGCCCTGCCGGCGGGGTTTCGGAGGCGACCGACGCGGCATTGCTCAAGGATCTGCCGGCGAAGCCTTAGGGGTATTGAGGAAGAGCAGCAGCGCGGAAGCGGCGACCGCCAGGGTAGCGCTCGCCCCGAAGGCGGCCTGCGCGCCGTACCATTTATAAAGGAAGCCGAAGAGGACGCTCGCCGGAAGGGCGGAGATCCCCACCACCAGGTGGAACCACCCGTAAGCCGTCCCGCGCCGCTCGGCGGGGACGAAGTCGGCGACCAGCGCACGTTCGACCCCTTCCGTCGCCGCGGCGTACAGCCCGTACACCAGGAATAAACCGACCATCCAAATCGGTCCTTTGGCTATCCCCCACGCCGCGTAGGTGACCGCGTAAACGATCCAGCCGGCGACGACCACCTTCCTGCGGTCCCATCGGTCTGAGAGGATCCCCGCAGGGGTGGACAGCGCGGACTTCACGACGTGGAACGCCCCCCACAGCAGCGGGACGTAGGCCACGGGAACACCCGTCTCTACAGCGCGCAGTATGAGGAACGCGTCGCTCGCGTTTCCCAGGGTGAACAGGCATACGATCATCAGGTAGCGCCGGTATGCGGGAGGAAGTTCACCGCGCAACGTTCTTTCCGTGCTTGGAAGCGGAGGTTTTTCCGGCTCGCGCACGAACAGAAAAAGCGCGGCGACGGCGGCGACTCCCGGGATCGCGGAGAGGAAAAACACGTTCTGCAGGGACAGTCCTGCGCCGGAGAGCAACAGGAAGGCGGCCAGCGGCCCGACGACCGCTCCCAGGTGGTCCATCGCCCGCTGCAGCCCGAATGCCCTCCCGCGGTCTTCCGCCGGGACGGAAGCGGCGATCAGCGCGTCGCGGGGGGAAGAGCGGATCCCCTTTCCGATACGGTCCGAGAACCGCACGGCAAGGACGTGCCCCCATCCCGTGGCGAATCCCACCAACGGGCGCATGATCGCGGAGAGCCCGTATCCCGCCAGGACAAGCGGTTTTTTCCGCCCCGTCCGGTCGGCCCACATCCCAGAGAACAGCTTGAGGAGACTCGCGGTGGTCTCCGCCACCCCTTCGCGGCCGTCATCGGCCTCGAGGTAGATCTGCGCCGTGCCCGGGCCCACCGGGTGCACGGTCAGCACCGAGCCGTTGACAAAACCCGCGGCCACGGTGGGCTCGCTAGACCAGGCCCGGTAGGTCAGCAGGTCGTTCTCGGGATCCTG
>JAGVHM010000082.1 GCA_020056545.1 bacterium | reverse complement strand
CTCCAGCGTGGGGACCCTCCGGCAAGTACACTCCGCGACCGCGCTGGAGATGCAAGAGACCGACGCGGACGTCCCGGGCCACCAGTGGCGGGAGGGGGATGCCATCTGGACTGCAACTCCCGGAACGGGTGTGGGAATCAGTACTGCGGACTGCGTGCCGGTCCTCATGGCGCACCGCAGGCTCCCTGTGTGCGCCGCGATCCATGCCGGCTGGCGGGGAATCTCCGCTGGCGTGATAGGGGAGGCGATACGCCACATCACCGCCAGGTTCGGGCAGGATGCGGTAGGGGGGCTGGTTGCGGCGGCGGGGCCTTCGGCGAAGGGATGCTGCTACGAGGTGGGCGAAGATGTCGCCGCCACGCTGCGGGCGTGTCCCGGGGGGAACCTGCGCCTGGCGAAGGGGAAGATGCCGGGGAAGTGGAACGCCGACCTCCAGATGCTTGCGGTGGACGCCCTCATCGATGCCGGCATTTCATCGCGGAACGCGGAGGCCGTTGGCCCCTGCACCATCTGCTCCCCGCGGTTCCATTCATACCGGCGAGAAAAATCCTTGACCGGCAGGCAGCTTAGTTTTATCTATAGATTGGATTTAGTCGAAGGTTTCCCATCACCCCCAGGACAGGACATCCCATGACCGACACCGACATCCGCCTGCGCATCGAGAACGAGATACTCGCCCGGCTGGAGAAGAAATACTCCGAGGAGGAACAGGCCAACCACCTGATGAACCTCCTCATGGAGAACTATCCCCTGCTCTCGGCCTCGGTCATCGCCATCGATCAGGACGGGAAGGGGATTTCCATATTCGGCCAACGAGGACTTTCAGGCCATTTCATCAAGGAGATGTACGCCCGGAAGGACCAGCCGCTCATCGCGGCCGCCATGAAGGCGGAAGTGACGGTCACCGGCGGCGACGCGCGGGCCAAGGACCCGGGCTTCCGCCTGGAGCATGATTACAAGGTGATGTACGCGGCCCCGTGCCGGCTGCAGGGGGAGACGCTGGGCGTATTCATAGCGGATTCGATGCACCCCGACCTGCTCGATCAGGAGACGCGGCAGGACTTCCTGGCCTACGCGCGGCTTTCGACCCTGTTTATCGCGCTGCGGAACCTGCGGGGAAAGGTTTCGCGGGTGCCCGACGTGGACATGGTGACCGGCCTTTTCACGTTCAAGTATTTCCACGAAGTGCTGCACAGGGAGATGACCCGCGGGAAGAAATTCGGGCATTCGGCGGCCCTCATGTTCCTCAAGGTCCGCAACCTCAGGGAGATGAACGAGGTCTACGGTCACGTCCCCGCGGACAGGGCGTTGGCCGAGGCGGCTGACCGGATCCGGAGTTTCCTGCGCGACGTGGACTACGTTTCCCGCTCCGGCGGCAACATCTACGTCGTCATGCCTGGCGTGACCAAGGCCGACGCGCGGGCGACGGCAACCAGGATAATCGAGGCGATGAACGCATCCCCGGTGGGACAGGGGGATATCCAACTGAAGCTGGCGATCGGGATCGCCGCGTTCCCCAAGGACGGCGACACGGAAAAGATTCTCCTCCCACATGTGGAGTCGATGGTGCACGAGTCGATGAGAAAGGGCGGAAACGCAGTGTCCGTGTACAAGGATTAGGTGCACTATAGGGCGTCCCGTCCCCCTTATTTTCCTTGACATGCGGAAACCAGCGGGCAGAGAATGAGAGTGGTCTTCAGCGGGTGTGCCTGCCGGAGCTTTTCAAACAGATAATCGACTGGGTACTTTCCATATCGTCCTGAACACCCAATCATCCGGGAGAACGTGCATGAATCTGAAAGAATTGAAGGGAATGCGGATCGGCGAGCTGACCGAGATCGCGAAGAACCTGAACGTCGACGGAGCGGCGGGGCTCAAGAAACAGGAGCTGATATTCGCCATACTCCAGGCGCAGACCGACCAGGAGGTCATCGTATCCGGGGAGGGGACGCTCGAGGTTCTCCCCGACGGCTACGGGTTCCTTCGGTCCCCCGATTCGAACTATCTGCCGGGTCCGGACGATATCTACGTCTCCCCCTCGCAGATCCGCCGGTTCGGGCTACGCACCGGGGATACCATCACCGGCCAGATCCGGGCCCCCAAGGGCGAAGAGCGTTATTTCGCTCTCTTGAAGGTGGAGAAGATCAACACCGAGGACCCCGAGACCAGCAAGGACAAGATCCTCTTCGATAACCTGACGCCCCTCTACCCGCAGGAGAAGTTCACGATGGAGTACGTCTCCGACAACTACGCCACCCGGATCATCGACCTGATCGACCCGATCGGCAAGGGACAGCGGGCGCTCATCACGTCGCCGCCCCGGGCCGGAAAGACCATCATCCTGCAGAACATCGCCAACGCCCTTGCGATCAACCACTCCGAAGTCGTCCTGATCGTCCTGCTCATCGACGAGCGGCCCGAGGAAGTGACCGACATGCAGCGCAGCGTCAAGGGCGAGGTCATCTCCTCCACCTTCGACGAGCCCGCGCAGCGGCACGTGCAGGTGGCGGAGATGGTGCTGGAGAAGGCCAAGCGACTCGTGGAGCACAAGAAGGACGTGGTGATCCTGCTGGACAGCATCACCCGCCTGGCGCGCGCCTACAACGCGGTCGTCCCGCCGTCCGGCAAGGTCCTCTCCGGCGGCGTCGACGCGAACGCGCTGCAGAAGCCGAAGCGCTTCTTCGGGGCGGCGCGAAACATAGAGGAAGGGGGATCGCTCACCATCATCGCGACCGCGCTCATCGAGACCGGGAGCAGGATGGACGAAGTGATCTTCGAGGAGTTCAAGGGTACGGGCAACATGGAGCTCGTCCTCGACAGGAAGATCTCCGAGAAGAGGATCTTCCCCGCCATCGACATCAACAAGTCCGGCACCCGGAAAGAGGAGCTCCTCCTCGACAAGAGCACCCTCCAGCGGGTGTGGATCCTGCGGAAGTTCCTCTCCCCGCTGTCGCCGGCCGAGAGCATGGAGTTCCTGCTAGACAAGATCTCAAAAACGAAGACAAACAAGGAATTCTTGGAGTCGATGAACTCGTGATCCTTGAGAGGAGAAGGAACGGGATGAAGGAAAAAATCCACCCGAAATACGTGATGTCCACGGTCAAGTGCGCGTGCGGAAATTTATTCGAGACGATGTCCAACATGGCCGAGATCAAGGTGGCCATCTGCTCGAACTGCCACCCGTTCTTCACGGGGAAGCAGAAGCTGATCGATACCGCCGGGCGCATCGAGAAGTTCAAGAAGAAGTACGACCTGAAGAAGTAGGGGGCTTGCGGTCTCCCTTCCCGTGAACGTCATCCTGCTGCAGTGCACTCCGGAGCCGGAGCGGCTTGTTGCCCTGGCGGCCCGGCTGTGCTATTCACCGGCCGCGCTTTCGGACCTGCAGGAGGAGGTCTCCCGGAAGGACGTCCGCAAGCTCGTGCGGCGGGTGCTCTCGATGGGGCACGCCTCCGTGCTGGAGCACGTGGTTTTCACCTACGGAGTTGAAGGCATCTCCCGCGCGACATCCCACCAGCTTGTGCGCCACCGGATCGCCTCATATTCCCAGCAGAGCCAGAGATACGTATCGGCTGGATTCGGCTACGTCACGCCTAAGACGATAGGGGATTCGGGTCCTTCCACGGATCCGCCTCGCGATCCCGCGAAGGCGAACCGGAAGAAGCCGCTGTCGGATAAATTCGAGAGGCACATGAAGAGCAGCGCGTCCCTGTACGAGGAGATGGTGCGCTCCGGCATTCCCGCCGAGGATGCCAGGTTCGTGCTCCCCAACGCCACGGAGACGAAGATCCTGATCACGATGAACGCCAGGGAGCTGCACCACTTCTTCGCGCTGCGCCTGTGCCGCCGTGCCCAGTGGGAGATCCGTGAGATGGCCCGAAGGATGCTCTCGATCGCATGGGGAAAAGGGCCGCTGCTGTTCGAGTCGGCCGGCCCGGGATGCGTGCGAGGCCGCTGCCCCGAGGGGAAGATGACCTGCGGGGACCCGGCCGGGGTCCGCAGGGAGATCGCGGACCTGAAAGGGGCGGCGCGTTGATGCGGATGGAGCCCAAGGATCCGGTCCTCGGCGGGCAGGCGGTCATAGAGGGCGTTATGATGAAGGGGCCGGAGCTGTTCGCCGTCGCGGTGCGGAAAGCCAGCGGAGAGATCCGCGTCAAGGACTTCCCGATAACGTCGGGCCGCGCGAAGCGCGCATTTTCGAAGGTTTTCCTTGTCCGGGGTGTGGTGACTATGGCGGCGATGCTCGTCATCGGCTACCGGGCGCTCCAGTACTCGGCGGACGAGGCGATCGAGGACGTGGAATCTGCCGTCCCCTCAAAAAAATCCTCTCGGGACGCTGCCACGCCTGCTACCCATGGCAGCGAAAGCAAGGAGAAGGCGGCCCCCATGAAAGAAAGGGAAAAGGGGGCAAGCGGCCTCGCCATGGCGGGCGCCCTGGCGCTTGCTTTGTTCCTCGGCATCGTGCTGTTCT
>JAGVHM010000134.1 GCA_020056545.1 bacterium | reverse complement strand
GGAGGGATAGATTGCGTCGAAGCGGAATCCGCAGTGAGCGGGCGAAGGTCGCGAACGTAGCTCCGGGGAAGTCCCCCCGCGAGCCCGGAGTCCTCATAAGGAATGCTGTCCGTGGGAATTAGATGATATCCGCGTCGGGGGGCAGACCGCCGACGAGCCCGCCCTCGTTCATCGACCCCGTGCGGTATCCCTTGAGGTCTACGGAGACGTAGAGAAAGCCGTTCCGCCGGAATCCTTCGTGGACCGCCGCGGAGATCTCCTCCTCGAAAAGCCGCGGGATCTCGTCCCGCCCCACCTCGATGCGCGCCACGGGACCGTGGACCCGGACCCGGAACTGCCGGAACCCGAATTCTCTCAGGATCTCTTCGCACGCTTCAACATGGCGCAGGGAATCCTCGGTGATCTCGGTACCGTAGGGGAAGCGTGATGAGAGGCATGCGAAGGAACCCTTGTCCGCGGTCGGAAGCGCGAACCGGCGGCTCAAGCTCCTGATTTCCTCCTTCGTGATCCCGTTTTCCAGCAGGGGGCTGCGAACTCCCAGCTCCTTCGCCGCGCGCCGGCCGGGGCGGAAATCGTGGAGATCGTCGGCGTTCGAGCCGTCGCAGACAGCCGCGAACCCTTCTTCGCGGGCGATCGCCGCAAGAAGCCCGAAAAGCTCCTTCTTGCAGTGGTAGCACCGCTCCGGGGGGTTTGATGAGAAGCCCGGGATCAACAGTTCGTTCGATTCGATGAGCCGGTGGGGGACGCCCCAGTTCCGCACGATCCGTTCCGCCTCTTCCCGCTCCGATTTAGGGTAGGTGGGGGAGGTCGCCGTGACGGCCAGGACGCGGCTTCCGAGCGCCTCGCGGGCCGCGTACAGCAGGAAGGTGCTGTCGACCCCGCCGCTGAATGCGATAACCGCCGGGCCAATCTCCCTCAGCGAGGCGAGCAGTGCGTCCCACTTCGCGGATAGGGACCCGGCCTGCGCGGGATCCCGGGGGAGATCAGGAGAGGAGCGCATTCTCAACCTCCGAAAAATCGGGATCGGCAGGGAGGAATATCTCCCGCTCCGTTTCCCCCGCCACCTCGCGCACCCGGAAGGGTGGCTGCGTTCCGGGCTTGCAGTACCTTGTGAAAAAGCGCGAGAGGAGGCTTGAGGGGGTTTCGGTCCCCGTCCCGTTGATTCCGATAGAGGGGCCCGGGAAACCTTCAGCGATATAGACACGCAGCTTCCCCCGCCCAAGCGCCTCGAGTTTCCGGTTTTCCGTCTCGTCCCTGCCGACTATGACCTTCTCGCCCCCGGGCATCCGGAAGTGGCGGCCGACTTTGAGGAGGTTGAGGTCGGTCATGTCCGGCGAAGGGGAGTGTGCGAGCAGATCCCTCACTTTGACGGAGAAGGTCTTGTCCGTAAGGAGGCAGCCTCCGGCCGGGCAAGGGTAATCGGAGACGTTCCATTCCTCCGCGAGACGGATCTGCTCCTTGCGCGAGCGGCCCACGATGCGCAAGAGCTTCTCCCTGTCCACCCATCCCTCGCGTTCGGGAAGCGTCGGATCGAGATGTTGCGCGGATAGCGGCCGGAGAACGATTCCCGCGCAGCCGCTGTGCTTCTCGATGACGCGCAATGCGTCGCCGCGCTGGGACATCGGCCGCTGCCCGATGACTTCCCCGGTGACAAGGAACGACGCGCCGATCTCTTCCATGAACTCCCGGCTTTTCCGGAACGAGAAGATGCGGCAGTCGACGCAAGGGTTCATCGCGGAGCCGCGGCCGTGCTTCGGGTTGCGGACGAGCTCGATGTACTCGATCCCCTTCGAAACGGTCCGGATCGGTATGCCCATTCTCCCCGCGACGATCTGCGCCTGGGAGTGGCATCCGGACCCCGCGCCGCCGCGCGAGCATGTGCAGAAGGGCGATGTGAAGTGAATGGCGAAGAGTTCGATCCCCTGGTCGACCATCATTTTCGCGGCCAGGCTGCTGTCCAGTCCGCCGGACAGAAGGATAACGGCGCGCCTTGGGTTCCGAACCGCCGCCGGCTTCATGACGCACAGCTCCGTTCGAGGTCATATTCCGAAGCGGTGAGCGGAGCGCGAATGCGCGGCGATTTGCCGCACGCCGGGCAATCCGGGTCCCTGGGTACGGTGAGGGTCGTGACGGTGGCCTCCAGTATATCGACCACCAGCAGTCGCCCGGTCAGCGGGTCGCCTATCTTCAGGAGTATTTTCACCGCTTCCGCCGCCTGCCACGAGCCGATGACGCCGGCCGCCGCGCCGAGAATCCCGGCTTCGGAGCATGTGGGCGCATCCTTGCGGGGGGGGATTTCGGGAAGGAGGCATCGCAGGCACGGCCCCCGGCCGGGGACAATGGTGAGGATCTGGCCCCCGAACCGCAGGGCGCCCGCGTGGACAAGAGGCACCTTCGCGAGGATCGCGGCGTCGTTGCACAGGTACTTCGTCGGAAAGTTGTCGCTCCCGTCGATCACCACGTCGTGGCGGCGAAAAAGTTCCAGCGCGTTTTCCGCCGTCAGCGCTTCCGCGTGCGCCTCCAGCCGGAGCTCCGAGCGGAACGCCAACAGCATCTCCCCGGCGGAATCGGCCTTCTCGCGCCCCACCGCCGCTTCCTTGTGGATCCACTGCCGATTGAGGTTTGAGAGGTCGACCCGGTCGCCGTCGATGACGCCGATCCGGCCGACGCCCGCACCGGCGAGGTAGAGGAGCGCCGGCGAGCCGAGTCCGCCGGCCCCGACCACGAGCGCGGAGGACGAAAAGAGCTTTTCCTGGCCGGACGGGCCGATCTCCTTGAGGAGAATGTTCCGGCTGTACCGAAGGATATCTTGGTCTGTCCACGGCATCGGGTTATTATACCTTAGATTTTCACTGCGCCCCGGCGTCACGGGGGCATCTTTGCAGGCGGGGAGGTTCGGTGCCGATCGATGTCGGTCCCATCCGCAGCGCCGAGTTTCCGGTGGCGGAGAAGTACATATATCTGAATCACGCCGGGGTTTCCCCGATTCCATCCCGTTCCGCCGAAGCCGGGATGCGGTTGCTCCGTCAATTCCGCGACGAGGGGGCGTTCCGTCTCCGCCAGTGGCAGGAGATCGGGCAGGAGGCGCGCGGACGTTTCGCCCGCATGATCTCGGCGTCGCCGGAGGAGATTGCCTTCATCAAGAACACCTCCGAAGGGCTTTCCTTCATCGCCGCCGGGTTCCCCTGGAAGGAAGGGGACAACCTGGTCACCGCGAACGTGGAATTTCCAGCGAACGTCTACCCGTGGATGCGGCTGCGGTCGCGAAACGTCGAGGTGCGGATGGTCGCGGCCCGTGAGGGGTGCGTCCGCAAGGAGGACCTCTTCGCGGCGTGCGACGGGAAGACACGCCTGATCTCCCTCTCTTCTGTGGAGTTCGCAAACGGCTTCCGGAACGATCTTCCCGCCATCGGGGAATTCTGCCAGAGGAAGGGGATCTTCTTCTGCGTCGACGCGATCCAGAGCCTTGGAGTCCTGCCGATCGACGTACAGTCGTACGGGATCGACTCCCTCTCGGCCGACGGGCACAAGTGGCTGCTCTCGCCGGAGGGGATCGGCGGGTTCTACATCTCAAAGGATGTGATGGAGATGGTGGAGCCGGTCATTCTCGGATGGCACTCGGTCGAGAACCGGTTCGACTTCGAGAACTACGATTTCCGACTCTCTCCGGACGCGCGGCGTTTCGAGCCTGGCAGCTTCAATACCGTGGGGCTGGCGGCGTTCAACGCATCGCTCGAGCTGCTGCTGTCCATCGGGACGGATCGTATCTGGGAGAGGGTGCGCAGGCTGACCGAGGGGGCGATCGACTCCGCGTTGCGGCGCGGTTACGAGGTGCTCTCTCCGCGGCACCCGGAGGAGCGGTCCGGCATCGTCACCTTCCGGGTTCCCGGGGCCGACCCGCACGCGCTCTGGAAGTCCCTTCTCGCGAGAAATGTCGTCTGTTCGCAGAGGGCGGGAGGGATCCGCATCTCCCCGCACTTCTACAACACCCCCGAGGAGATCGCCCGGTTTTTCGAGATTCTCGGCGAGGAAACGGCCCGCCTTTGAAGCGAAAAACGGGAACAGGAGAGCATCGGACATGAGCAGCGAGCCACGCGAAAAGATCCTGATGGTCGACGACGATGCGCAGGTTGTCGGTGTGATTGGACAGTTTCTCTCGAGCCAGGGATTCCGGTTCCACGGGGCATCGAACGGACGGGAGGGGATCGAGAAGGCGAAAGAGCTTCACCCGGACCTCATTTTCCTGGACATCTCGATGCCGGGTATGGACGGTTTCGAGGTGTGCCGCAGCCTGAAAGGCGACCCCGTCACCGTGAGGATCCCGGTGGTCGTGCTCACGGGTTACACGGACATGGAGTCGAAAATAAAGGCTCTCAAGGCGGGGGCGAGCGATTTCCTTGGGAAGCCCCTCGACTTCACGGAGCTTCTCGTGCGTACGGAGAACATACTGCAGGTGAAAAAGCACCAGGACTTCCTCGAGGAGCACAGCCGGATCCTGGAAACCCAGGTGCAGGAAAGGACACGGCAGTACAAGGAAGCGATGCTGGACACGGCGCAGCGCCTGACCCTGGCCTCGGAATACCGCGACGTGGACACGTTCAACCACGTCAAGCGGATCGGGTTCTACGCGGAGGTGCTAGCCAGGGAGGTGGGGATTGCAGCCGAGGAGGCGGATATCCTGTCCCACGCCAGCCGGATGCACGACATCGGGAAGGTCGGGATCCCGGACGCCATCCTCCTCAAGCAGGGGGAACTGACGAGGGACGAGTTCGAGATCATCAAGACCCATACGACCATCGGGGCGAGGATACTCAAGGGATCGAACAGCCCGTACCTCCAGGCGGCGGAGGTGATCGCCCTGACCCACCACGAACGATGGGACGGTTCCGGGTATCCGCAAGGGCTCAAGGGGGAGAAGATCCCGATCGGCGGGAGGATCGTGTATCTCGCCGATGTGTACGATGCGTTGAGGAGCAAGCGGCCGTACAAGCCGTCCTTCGAACACGAAAACGCGGTGGAGATGCTCGCATGCAAGGGGCCTATCATCCGCCCCGGGCATATCGACCAGGATCTTCTCCTGGTTTTCCATCGCTCCGCTGAGCAGTTCCGGGAGATATTCGAGACCTATCCGTCCTTGTAGAACAGTGCTTTTCTCCGGGGGGGTCAGTTCGCTGGCCGGCTCTTCTCTCGCGCGATGAGGGCGGCTCCCAGCGCCCCGGCCAATTGCGGCTCTTCGGGTACCAGGAGAGGGATCCCGAACCGGTCTTCCAGCGCCTTGCGTGCGGCCGGATTTTTCGCGACTCCTCCCGTCATGACGGCGGGCGCCACGCATCCGACCCGGTCCGCCAGCGCCGCGATCCGGTTCGCGATCGCCAGGTGCACGCCCCAGGCGATATCCTCCGGAGAAGCCCCGGAGGCGATGAGGGAGATCACCTCCGACTCGGCGAATACGGTGCACATGGAGCTGACTGGAAGCGACCGGCGGGAAAGAAGAGAGCGGGCCCCCATCGTCTCCAGGTCCATCTCCAGTGTCCGCGCCATCACTTCCAGGAACCTTCCGGTGCCAGCCGCGCACTTGTCGTTCATCGCGAAATCGGCGACTTTTCCTTCCGGCGAAAGGCGGATGACCTTGCTGTCCTGGCCGCCGATGTCCAGCACGGTTGCCGCCTTCGGGAACAGGTGGCGGGCGCACAAACCTATTGACAAAATAGGAAACTGAACATTATAAGATGTGTATCAAGAAGATATTCAGATCTTCCAGATAATACAGATCAATTCTTGTTACTGATGCATTAATATATTTTCATGACAATATTATACCATATGTGTAATAAATACTATAATACCAAAACTGTATGGAGAATACAATGAATTTATCATTATTCTCAAAGAAAAACCCCATGTATATATCAAGAAAGATATGGTCGTTATTGATCTTTTTTATTTTTATATCAGTCATTTACCCAGGGAATGTATTGTCGCATACAGATACTAATTGGATAAGTATGATTGATTGGATTGGGCTTCCTTCTCCTACTGCACCAGATAGCGAACGTCCTGCCAATCCACCGCATGGGGGCAACTTTAGTTGTTACGGACCTGGGGGAGATGCTACCTATTGGACAAGCGATGGGGGGACAGGAAACGCATTTTATTGGATCGAAAAATGTAAAAGCGGCTATATGAATATGTCTTTCTTGTCTAACTACGAAGCATCCGGGATATCTTCATTCATCCTGAATATTTACATGGACGCTATTGGGAGCCCGCCACAAGGCAGAATATATGCCTATGCCGCCGACAACAATTCCATCCAATCAACCACATATATACCAGTTACTGTCATTCCCGGGTGGAACAGGATTGACGTCACCAGCTTT
>JAGVHM010000009.1 GCA_020056545.1 bacterium | reverse complement strand
TGACCAGGCCGCCCAGCATGGGAGCGGCAATACGTTTCATGACGTCGGCCCCCGCCGACGTGGACCACATTATCGGAAGCAGCGCCATGAACACGGCGGCGACCACCATCACCTTCGGGCGGGCGCGCTTGACGGCGCCGTGGATGATGGCCTCGTCCAGCTCCGCCGCGTTCCGCAGGAGCCCCTTCCTCTTGGCGTCGTCGTAGGAAAGGTCCAGGAAAAGGAGCATGAATACCCCGGTCTCGGCGTCCAGCCCCAGAAGGGCGATCATCCCCACCCATGCCGCGATCGACACGTTGTAGCCGAGAGCGTAGAAAAGCCAGATGGCCCCTATGGCCGAGAACGGGACGGCGAGCATGACGATCGAGGATTTGAAGGCGCTCCGGGTGTTCATATAGAGGAGGATGAAGATGAGGACCAGCGTCACCGGCACGATGAGCTTGAGCCGCTCGCGCACCCGGAGCATGTTCTCGTACTGGCCGCTCCACTGGAGCACGTAACCGGTCTTGATCGGGACCTTCTGCGCCACGGCCGCCTTGGCCTCCTCCACGTAACCCCCCACGTCCCGTTCGGCGATATCCACGTACACGTACCCCGCCAGGAACCCGTTCTCGTCCCGGATCATCGAGGGACCTTGAACGAGCTTGATGTCCGCGAGCTGGGCAAGGGGTACCTGCGATCCCATCGGCGTGGGCACCGAAACCAGGACCCTCCCCAGGCGGTCGACGTCTTCCCGCAGCTCCCGGGGGTAGCGCACGTTCACGGGGTATCGTTCGCGTCCCTCTACCGTGGTGGTGACGTTCTCCCCCCCGATGGCGCTCATGATCACGTCCTGGACCTTCTCGACCGTGAGCCCGTAGCGGGCGAGCTGTTCACGTTTGGGCTCGATGTCCACGAAGTAGCCGCCGGTGACGCGCTCAGCGAATACGCTGCGTGTCCCCCTGACGTCCTTGAGGACGTGTTCCAGATGCTCCCCGATCCGCTGGATCTCCGCGAGGTCGCTCCCGTAGATTTTGATCCCTACGGGGGTGCGCACCCCGGTGGTGAGCATGTCGATCCGGGCTTTGATGGGCATGGTCCACGCGTTGGTGACGCCCGGGAACCGCATCGCCCCGTCCATGAGCGCCACGAGCTCGTCCCAGGAGATCCGGTCGGGCCAGATCGGCCGGAAGATCGGCTTGAGCCGGTCGGGAACCCAGGAAGAGTACCAGCGGTCCTTCGGCCTCCACTCGTTCTCCGGTTTAAGGACCACCGTGGTCTCCATCATGGAAAAAGGGGCCGGGTCGGTGGAGGTGTCGGCGCGCCCCGCCTTGCCGAAGACCCGCTCGACCTCGGGGAAGCTTTTCAGGACCCTGTCCTGCCGCTCCAGGAGATCCTGGGCCTGGGCTACCGAAAGTCCAGGGAGGGTCGTGGGCATGTAGAGCATGGTGCCTTCGTTGAGCGGCGGCATGAACTCGCTTCCGAGCTTGAAGTATATGGGGATGCTCAATGCGACCAGGCTAACGGCGACCGCGATGACCGCCTTCGGGCGGCGAAGCACGAACCGGCAGGCCGGCTCGTAGATTTTAAGGATCGCGAGGGAGATCGGATGTTTCTCCTCGGAATGGTACGTGCCCACCAGGGCGCGCGTGGCAAGCTTCGCGAGGAATTTCGGCCGGAAAGTGTACGGCTCGATCCGCGCGAACATCATGCGCATGGCCGGGTTCAGCGTCACCGCCAGGACCGCCGCCAGCGCCATGGCCAGGTTCTTGGAGTAGGCCAGCGGCTTGAACAGCCGCCCTTCCTGGTCCTCCAGCGCGAAGACCGGGAGAAAGGACACGGCGATGACAAGGAGCGAGAAGAATATGCCGGGACCCACCTCCTTCAGCGCCTTAAGCCGCACCTCGTGGAAGTCGCCTTTACGGCCTTCCGCCTGCCAGTGATATATCTTGTTGTAGGCGTTCTCCACTTCGATGATCGCCCCGTCCACCAGCACGCCGATCGAGATCGCGATCCCGGCCAGGCTCATGATGTTGACGGTGACCCCCATGTAGTAAAGTGGGATGAACGAGAGGAGCACGGAGACGGGGATGGTTATGATCGCCACGAGCGCGGACGGTATGTGCCAAAGGAATATTATGATCACGAGGGACACGACGATCATTTCCACCACGAACTCGTGCTTGAGGGTTCCTATCGCGCGGCTGATGAGGTCCGAGCGGTCGTAGGTCGTGACGAACTCAACCCCCTTGGGGAGCGATGGCCCCAGCTCCGCCATCTTCTCCTTTACGCGAGTGATCACGTTGAGAGCGTTCTCCCCGTGGCGCATCACCACGATCCCGCCCACGTGATCCCCCATTCCGTCCAGGTCGGAAATGCCGCGGCGGATCTCCGGCCCCAGCGACACCTGCGCGATGTCCTTGAGGAGCACCGGTACGCCGCCGCTCCCGGCCTTGACCACTATCTTCTCGAAGTCCTCGGGCTTCTTCGCGTATCCCCTGCCGCGGACCATGAACTCCGCGCCGGCGAACTCGATAAGCCGGCCGCCGACCTCGTTGTTGGACATGCGGATGGCCTCGGTGACCATGTCGAGGGGGATCCCGTAGGCCGCCAGCCGGTTCGGGTCGACCGTCACCTGGTACTGTTTCTGGAACCCTCCGATCGAGGCCACCTCGGCGACGCCGGGTACGGACTGGATGGCGTATCGCAGCGTCCAGTCCTGGTACGAGCGGAGCTGATCCAGGGAATGGGTCCCCGACCGGTCCACCAGGGCATACTGGAAGACCCACCCGACCCCGGTGGCGTCGGGGCCGAGCTCCGTCTGGACCCCCTTGGGGAGGCGGGACTGAATCTTCGAAAGATATTCCAGCACCCGGGAGCGGGCCCAGTAGATGTCCGTACCGTCCGTGAAGATGACGTACACATAGGAGAAGCCGAAGTCCGAGAATCCGCGGATCGCCTTGACGTTGGGGGCGCCCAACAGCGCCGTCACTACGGGATAGGTGACCTGGTCCTCGATGATGTCTGGAGACCGATCCCACTTGGAATAGACGATCACCTGGGTGTCAGAGAGGTCGGGGAGGGCGTCGAGCCGGATCTCTTTCAGGGTGTACAGGGCGAGTACGCAGGCGACCACCACGGCCAGCAGGGTCAGGTAGCGGTTGACCGCGCAGAACCCGATGACTTTCTGTATGAACGTTTCCTTGCCCTGTTCGCCGGAAGGCCCGGCGCCGTGAGGGATCACCGCGCGCGCCCGTGGCCTG
>JAGVHM010000154.1 GCA_020056545.1 bacterium | reverse complement strand
GGGCGCGGCGCGTCTACCTCGTCGATGAGCCCAAGGCCGCCGGCATCGGCGCGGGGCTGCCGATCCACGAGCCGACCGCCTCGATGGTGGTCGACATCGGCGGCGGGACGACCGAAGTGGCGGTGATTTCCCTGGGCGGCATCGTGCAGAGCGCGTCGGTGCGGGTGGCGGGCGACAAGATGGACGAGGCCATCCTGCAATACGTGAAGCGCAAGTACAACCTGCTCATCGGCGAGCCCACCGCGGAGTACATAAAGGTGACCATCGGGAACGCCTTCCCCGGCTTCTCCGAGACCACGGAGATAAAGGGGCTCGACATGGTGTCCGGCGTCCCCAAGGCGCTGACCCTGCATTCGGACGAAGTGCGGGAAGCGCTCTCCGAGCCGGTGCGGATCATCGTGGACGCGGTGAAGAGCGTTTTCGAGGAGACGCCTCCGGAGCTTGCGGGCGACATATACGAACGGGGGATCGTGCTTGCGGGGGGAGGGGCGCTGCTGCGCAACCTCGACGCGCTTCTCCGGGAGGAGACGGGGCTGCCGGTCGTCGTCGCCGAGGACCCCCTCTCGTGCGTGGTGCTCGGGTCCGGCAAGGCCCTGGACGAACTGGACCTCCTGCGGCAGGTGACGCTTCGCTGAACGGTCGCCTTGCCCCGGGCGGTCCGAAAGACGCAAGATCGGCCTATGGGATCGTTTTTACGTAAATGGTGGCGGCTCCTCGCGGCGGTCGTCCTGCTGATTGCGGCCGTCCAGTTATTCGTGCGCCCGCCGGCCGTCCTTTCGCGCGTGGAACCGGCGCGCGCCGCCGGCTCCTTCCTGTTCCGCCCCTTCTCCGCGACAGTCGATTTCATGCGCCACGGGGTGACCTCCGTCTGGAATCACTACATCGCGCTGGTCGGAGCGTCCCGCGAAAACGACCGCTTGCGGCAGGAAATAGCCTCACTCCGCGAAAAACTCCAGGAGAACCGGGACGCGCTGCTCGAAAACCGCCGCCTGAAGGACCTGATGAAGTTCTCCGAAGCGGTAGAGAGGAAGGCGGTCGGCGCGCGCGTAGTGGGGCACGACATTTCCCCGTGGTTCCAGGCAGTCTTCATCGACGCGGGCGTCGACGCGGGCGTCGAGCCGGGTATGGCGGTGGTGACCCCCGCGGGGGGGATGGGGCGCATCAACAAGACGTACAAGGGGCTCTCGGAGGTCCTCCTCGTCAGCGACGGGCGTTTCGCCGCCGACGTGATCGTGGAAAGAAGCCGTGTCCGGGCCATCGCGGAAGGGATGGGCGGCAACCTCGTCCGGCTGAAATACGTTTCGCCGACGCAGGACGTACTGGCGGGGGACCGGATCCTTTTCTCCGGCTTCGATGGGAGCATGCCCAAGGGAACGCTTCTTGGTACGGTGGTGAGCGCGGAACGCCCCAAGGAAGGCCTTTTCCAGAAGATCCATGTGCAGTGCGTGGTGAACCTCCAGGGGGTGGAGGAGGCGCTGGTCGTCCTTTCCCGCCCATCGATCCCGTTCCGGCCCGGCAAGTTGTGAGAGAGGCGCTCGTTCTCCTCGCGGTGTCGTACGCAGGCACCGCCGCAAGCGTCTGGTGGCTCTCCGGCTTCCTCCCGCGGTTCCTTCTGCCGGATATCCCGTTCATCTCCATAGTCTACGCGGGGCTGTTCATTCCCGGCCCCCTGGGGTTCATAGCAGCGATTCCGCCTGCGCTGTTCCGGGAAGTCACCGTTTCCTCCCCGCCCTGGACCTTTTTCCTCTCGTCCATAGCGCTTTATTTCGCGTCGCGTGAAATCGGGCTGAGGGTCTTCATCAGGGCGGAATACTTCATCCTGACGGTGGTCGTCAGCCTGCTCATCGCGGAATCGATCTCGGTCGTGGCCCTCATGGTCCTCGCGGGAAGCCGTCCCTTCTCCTTGCTTTGGGCCGCGCAGGAGGCGGTCCGCATCGCCTGGACCGGGCTTCTCGCCGTTCCGATGTACATGGAACTCTCGGGACGGTGGCGCCGGGTGAAAGAGTGACGGGGCGGATCCGGAAACGGGAGCAGGATCCCCAGATAACCGGCCGCATCCGTTGGGTCCTCCGGCTGGGGCTCGCCATCTTCGCCCTTCTCCTCGTGCGGCTTTACTGGCTCCAGGTGGTTCAGTACGAACGTTTCCGCACGCTGTCGGAAAACAACCGGCTTCGGATCCGGACCATCCAGGCGCCGCGAGGGCAGATCCTGGACCGGAAAGGGCGCGCGATCGCCGAAACGCAGGCATCCTTCAGCCTCATCTGCACGCCGGTGGACGTCGCGGACATCGATGGCGAGCTGAGGCTGCTGGAAGAGATAGTGGATTTCGACACGGACGAGATCCCCGGGAAGTTAAGGTCGGCCCGCAAGACGAATCCGTACAGCGCCATCACCATCGCGCGCGATCTCCGTTTCGAGCAGATTTCGGTCATCGAGTTCAACCGGGAATCTCTCCCGGGTTTTTCGGTCCTCGTTGAAGCGAAGCGGAGCTATCCGTTCGGGCCCGTCTTCGCGCACGTCCTGGGCTACGTGGGCGAGGTGAGCCAGGAGGAGCTGGACAATTCGGACGACGAGCGGATGAGGATGGGGGACATCGTCGGGAAATACGGGCTGGAGCGGCTCGAAGACGGCGTATTGCGGGGGGTGAACGGCGGGCGACACGTGGAAGTGGACGCGGCGGGAAGGGACAAGCGGCTCGTGGAGGAGGTTCCTCCCCGGACGGGAGGGATTCTTCACACCACGCTGGACGTGGATCTCCAGAAGGTGGCCGAGGAGGCGATGGGGGGCAGGGCGGGGGCGGTTATAGCAATGGTCCCGAAGACCGGGGACATCCTGGTTTTCGTTTCCGGCCCGTCATTCGACCCGAACGCCTTTTCGCGGGGAATCCGCAGGAAGGAGTGGCATGCCCTCGCCAACGATCAACGCAAGCCGATGCAGAACAAGGGGCTCCAGGGGACTTACGCCCCGGGCTCCACGGTCAAGCCGTTCGTCGCGCTGGCGGCCCTGGAGGAGGGTATCCAGGATCCTAAGGCCATGATTCGCTGCCCCGGGTACCTTCCGATCGGGAACCGGAATTTCCGCTGCTGGAAGGAGAAGGGCCACGGGATGGTGGACATGTACAGGGGGATCGTCCAGTCGTGCGACGTCTATTTCTACACGATGGGCATGCGCCTCGGGCCGGACAGGATCGCGAAGCTGGAGACGGATGCCGGCCTGGGCACTGTCACTGGGATCGACCTGCCAGGTGAGAAGAAAGGCCTGGTTCCGGACACGGAGTGGAAACAGAAGGTGTCGAAGGAGCGGTGGTACGATTCGGAAAAGGCGATCCTGGGGATCGGCCAGGGAGCGATCCACGTCACGCCGATGGAGATGCTGGCCGGTTTTTCCTCCATCGCGAACGAAGGGGAAGTGATGCGTCCCCGCCTGGTGGACCGCATAGTGCGGAAGGACGGCGCCGTCGAACGGCGTCCTCCCGGGATGCTGCGCAAGTTGCCGTGGAAGCCCGAGAACATGGCCTTCATACGACGTGCGCTCGCCGGAGTGGTAAACGACTACGGTACCGGCGGCGCGGCGAAGATCCCCGGCATCGAGGTCGGAGGGAAGACCGGCACGGCGCAGGTGGCGACAGTCAAGGGGAAGATGATCAAGTCCGAGAACCTGCCTTACCTGCTGCGCGACCACGCGTGGTTCGCGGGATTCGCCCCCGTCTCGGACCCGGAGATCTGCGTGGTGGCGATGATGGAGCACGGCGGGCACGGGGGATCCGCGTCGGCGCCCATCGTCAAGGCGGTGATGCAGGAGTACTTCCGGACGAGGCCGGCAGCGGCGGCCGGGGAGAAGAAATGACGAAGCGGGGGAAACTGGCGCGCCTGGACTGGCCTGTTTTCCTGATGGCGCTCGCCCTGTGCGGGGTGGGCCTGCTCAACGTGTACAGCGGAACGCGCGCGATCGGATCGGTCGGCGTCCCGCTTTTCACCAAGCAGCTGATCTGGATCTTCCTCGGTATCCTGGCGTTCTTCGCCTGCTACATCGCGAGCGACCGGTCCATCGAGGAGATCTCGCTGCCGGCGTTCTGGGGGATCGTCGCCGTGCTGGTCGTCGTCCTCGTCGCCGGCAAGGTGCGGGGAGGCGCCCAGAGATGGATCTCGCTCGGAGGCTTCAACTTCCAGCCTTCCGAGTTCGCGAAGATCGCGGTGGTCCTGATGCTCGCGAAGTACTTCGCCGACCGGTACAGCTACGCCGGGATCGGCCTGCGGGACACGTTTCCGGCCATAGGCCTCGTGATAGTGCCGTTCCTGCTGGTTGCGCTCCAGCCGGACCTGGGAACCGCCGGAGTGTTCGTGATCATCCTGCTCGGGATGCTGGTGATATCCTGCGTAAAGACCAGGGTGCTAATTATGCTCGGGGGAGCGGGAGCGCTGCTGGTTCCCTGCCTATGGTTCATGATGAAGGGGTACCAGAAACAGCGGGTCCTTACCTTCCTGGACCCGGAGCGCGATCCCCTCGGAGCCGGGTACCATGTAATACAGTCGAAGATCGCTGTGGGGTCCGGGGGGTTCCTGGGTAAGGGATACCTGCGCGGGACGCAGGGGTCGCTCCGGTTCCTGCCAGAGCAGCATACCGATTTCGCCTTCGCCGTGTTCGCCGAGGAGTGGGGATTCGCGGGGACGCTTGTCCTGCTCGCCCTTTTCCTGTTCCTCGTCTTCCGCGGCTTCCACCTCGCCGCGCGGTCGCAGGACAGGTTCGCGTCGTTCGCGTGCGGGGGAATAAGCGTCTACTTCCTCGCCCACATCGCCATAAACCTCGCGATGGTCTGCGGCCTCTTCCCCGTCGTGGGGATCCCGCTTCCGTTCGTCAGCTACGGCGGGTCTTCGATGCTGACCAACATGATGGCGCTTGGGATAATGACCGGCCTCGCGAGGAGCCGCTTCACCTTCCAGGGAGGGGGGCAGAGCTCGATAAGCGCCTGACCTCCGTAACTATCGACGCGGCGAGGGAAGGGGATGCGCCGGTCCATTTTTTCAGCACGGTTCCTCGCCGGTCCGTCAGGAGGAGAAGCGGGGCATGCTCGGGCCCGAATCGTTTCCGGAAAGGATCGGGAAGGGCCATGACCGTCGTTACCGGCAGGGTGCCGGCGTCCCGGGGGGGAGCCGGCTGGATAGGATCGGTTTCCCGCGTTCCCTCTTTTCCCAACAGGCGCTCCCGGTCGAAAAGGACGCGGTATGCGCGGACGGTTCCGGGCGGAATGTCCCGGGATGCCTCACGCAGAGCTTTCCACGCGTCCGCGCAGGGCGGGCACCACGCGTAGTCGAGAACGATGAGCCGATAAGGTTCGGGGGAGGCGGGGAGTCCGGGCTGCGGCTGCCCACGGTCGTCGATGAACACCGGTTTCTCCGCCGGAAAAGGGACGGACCCCACGGAGAACCGTTTCGATCCGCACGCGGTGAAGAGGAGCATCGCGAGGGACCCGGCGACCGCCGCCGCGAAGATCCGGTCCTGCGGTTTCCTGAGGGACACTAAGTGCTTCACTTCATAAATACGGTAACGCACCGAGAGCGTCGATGCGCCGCGCCGGCAAGGCGCGCGACTGAGGCATACCTTTGAGTATGGTGAAGGAGCGCAACGAAGCTGGAGCGGATGCAGCGGCGCTCGAATGCTACCGTATTTATGAAATGAAGCACTAAACCCCCCTTACATCCCTTTCTGGATAAGCGAGACTATGCTGGCCTTCGTGTTGACGCCCACCATCTGGCCCTTGATCTGCCCTTCCTTGAACAGGATAAGGGTGGGGATGCCGCGGATGCCGAGGTTCGATGCTATATCCGGGCTTTCGTCGACGTTCACCTTGGCGACCCGCACCTTCCCCTCCATCTCCTTCGCCACTTCCTCGAGGATCGGCGCGATGACCCTGCACGGGCCGCACCAGGGAGCCCAGAAATCCACCAGCACCGGCGTCGGGCCGACGTCCACGGTCTTCTTGAAGTTCCCATCGTTCAGTTCCAGAATGTTTCCGGCCATTCCCTTCCTCCCCTTCGATCGCGCCCCGCAATGGATTCGTTCGTATGTCGTTAGATGCGAAACATGCTACAACGGTTTTTCAGGAAATGAAAGGCGCCGGCATTCCGGCGCCGGTGAAACCGGACCGCGGCGTTCTTGACAGCGGCCGTAGGGAAAAGCGATCATGTGTGCCTAACCCCCCCCCGGAGGGAACTCCTTGCAGGAAGCCATCGCGAAAATGCTGAAGGAAGGGGCGGACCTGCGCCTGCAGATGGTGGAGACGATGACGCGCGACATCATCGATGCCGCGCAGGCGATAGCCCATGCGTTCAAGACCGGCCGGAAGATCCTCCTTTTCGGAAACGGCGGAAGCGCCGCCGACTCACAGCACATAGCGGCCGAATTCATGAACCGGTTCCAGATCGAGCGCCCCCCGCTGCCGGCCATCGCGCTGACCACCGACACATCCATTCTCACCAGCATCTCGAACGACTACGCTTTCGAAGAGGTGTTCAGCAAGCAGATCAAGGCCCTCGGGAAGAAGGGAGACATCGCAATCGGGATCTCCACGAGCGGCAACTCGGCGAACGTCGTCAAGGCATTACGCATTGCGAAGAAACTTGGAATGGTGACGATAGCGCTTACATCCGAGGGGGGAAAGATCGGGTCGAACGCCGACATTGCGCTTGCGGTCCCCTCGAAAAGCATCCCCCGCATTCAGGAAGCCCATATAACCGTCGGGCACATCCTGTGCGACCTGACGGACACATTGCTCTTCCGACAGGTCGGCAAGCGATGAGGAAAGTCGACCCGGCCCGGTTGCGACTGACCTCCCTTCACACGAGGAAGAGCAAGGTCACCTTCAAGGGGTTCGGGGCTCCCGTGCGTAAGGGAATGTCTTTTTCATCGTTCCTGGCCGGCCTTCCCGACTACCTGTCGGCGAAGGACTTCCGGGCGGTTGTCAAGGCGGTGGCGGCTGCGAAGAGACGCGGCGCTCCCGTGCTCCTGGGGATCGGGGCGCACTTCATCAAGGTCGGGCTCTCGCCGTTGCTCCTGCAGGGGCTTTCCAGGGGCCTTTTCGATTGCATTTCGATGAACGGGGCGGGAGTCATCCACGACACGGAACTTGCGCTGGCCGGCAAGACCTCGGAAGACGTCGAGAAGGGGCTTTCCGACGGTTCTTTCGGGATGGCGAGGGAGACGGCCGGGTTCATCCACTCGGCGCTGGAGTCGGGGCTTCCGCAAGGGCTGGGCTTCGGCGCGGCCGCCGGCAAGGCCATCGAGGAATCCCGCGCGCGGTACCGGAAAAAGAGCCTTCTCGCGGCCGCCTGGCGGATGAATGTGCCGGCGACCGTCCACGTGAGCATCGGTTCGGACATCATCCACATGCATCCGGAGGCGGACGGCGCCGCTATGGGAGAGGCGTCCCAGAGGGATTTCCGCCGGTTCTGCGAGATGGTGGCCCGGCTCGACGGCGGCGTGTATCTCAATGTCGGGTCGGCAGTGGTTCTTCCCGAGGTTTTCCTCAAGGCCGTGGCCGTCGCGAGGAACCTCGGCAGGCCCCTTTCACGGATCACGACGGTGAACATGGACTTCATCCGCCACTACCGGCCGGACGTGAACGTGGTGACCCGTCCCACCCGCGCCGGCGGCAAGGGATACCACCTGATCGGACCCCACGAGATCCTCTTCCCGCTTTTCATGGCGGCGGTGGCCGAGGAGTTGTGGTAACCGCTCTTTGCGCGGGAATCATGTCGGGCACGTCGGCCGACGGAGCCGACATCTCCTTCGTCTCGTTCTCTCCCGTGCGCGGGAACATATCCTCCCATGTCCGAAGTTTCCATTCCGTTCCGTATCCGGGGGATCTCCGCGAGCGGGTCCTGCGGATCTCCGAGGCGAAGGAAGCCGGGAAGGAAGAGCTGTGCCGCCTGTCGATGGCCCTCGGGGAGTTTTACGCCTTCGCCTTCGGCAGGGCCCTGGCGTTTCTCCAGATACGGCCGGAAGAGGTTGCGGCGGTCGGCTGCCACGGGCAGACGGTGGGGCATTTCCCGAACAAGCGGCGGGGTTTCATGAAAGAGACCGGCGCGACCCTCCAGATAGGCGAGCCCTCCTTCATCGCGCAGCGCACGGGGGTCACCGCGATCTCCGATTTCCGCACAGCCGACATGGCGGCGGGCGGGATCGGCGCCCCGCTGGTGCCCGCGTTCCACGGAGTCCTGCTTCGCGGCCGTGGATGCTTCTCCTCATTCCAGAACATGGGCGGCATCGGGAACGTGACCGTGGTGAGTCCGCAGGGAAAGATCCTGGCCGCCTTCGACACCGGTCCGGGCAACATGCTGATCGACGGAGCGGCACGCCTCCTGTCGGGCGGCAGAATGTCGATGGACAGGGACGGGGGGCTGGCGCTGCGGGGGAAAGTGCGTGAGAAGTTTCTTGCCGCCCTTGTCCGGCACGACAGGTATCTCGCGATCCCGCCTCCCAAGAGCACCGGCCGGGAGCGGTACGGCAGGCCGCGGCTGGAAAAGATCATCGCCTCGGCGCGCCAGGAGAAGATCCGCAGGGAAGACCTCATGGCCACACTGACGGCCTATGCGGCGGAAACGGTCCGCCAGGCGTTCGACCGGTTCATCCTGCCGAATTGGCCCGTGAAGGAAGTTTTCCTCGGTGGGGGAGGCGGCAAGAACCCCGCGCTCGCGGCATCCATCGCCGCCCGGATGCCCGGGCTGAAGATCCGCGCGACCGAGACGCTGGGGATCCCACCGCAGTACGTCGAATCGGCGGCCTTCGCCTACCTCGCTTACCTGGCCATCTGCCGCCAGGCCGGCAACGTCCCCGTCGCCACCGGCGGACAGCCTGCCGTTTTGGGGAAGATCTCCCCGGGGCGGTGGGGGAGTCCCTTCCTTTAACTTACAGCGCCGCCTCCTCGCCGGGCTTGAGCACTACCACCCGGATCCCCGGGGCGGTTTTCTTCATTTCGGCGACGAACCGCTCCGCGGTGGGCTCAAGTATGGGGAACGTCCCGAAGTGCATCGGGATGACCGTCTTCGCCTGGAGCAGCGCGGCCGCCTTCGCCGCCTGGCGATAGTCCATCGTGAACACCGAGCCGATCGGCAGCAGCGCCACGTCGATGGGGTGCAGCTCTCCGATCAGCGACATGCCGGCGAAGATGCCGGTATCCCCGGAATGGTAGATTATGGCCCCTGCGGGGGTACGTATTACATATCCCGCAGGGGACCCGAGGGAACAGGAGTGCCTGGCCTCGGTCATGGTGAATGAAAAGCCGTCGAGGACCACTGTCCCGCCGACATTCATTCCGATCCCCCCGTGCAGGAGCTGGGACTCCGGGATCCCCTTGGCCTTCAGGTCTCCCGCCAGCTCGAAGATCCCCACCACGAGCGCGCCGGTCCGCTTCGCCAGCTCCACGGCGTCGGACGCGTGATCGAAATGGTCATGGGTGAGAAGAAGGAAATCCGCCTTGCCGATCCCTTCCGGTCCGCTGGGCGCCCCGGGGTTTCCGGTCAGCCAGGGATCGATGAGCACCGTCTTGCCGGAAGGGTCCTGTACGGAGAAGCCGGAATGACCGAACCAGCGGATCTTCACGGACGGCATGAGACGATCCTCCTTTTGCGGATACCGCAACGGATAAGCTGCGGGCGCTCAGCGAGAAAGATGCGAGCCGCCAGCTTCATCCGTAGTGAAATTTATTTATACGGTGTCGCGGCCCCGGGTTCAAGTGGGAAATGGAAAAAGGGAACAGCGTCTTTGCGCAATCCTGCGTTCCCGTGGTACAAAGACGAAAGACAGACTTAGTGGCACGGAGCCGCCGGTGAACAAGGGAAAAACGTCTCCATCCCCATGCCGGATCCGGGCGGTCGTCCCGAACCGCGTGGACCTCGCGGGCGGAACGCTCGATATCTACCCACTCTATCTCCTCGTCCCGGGATCCATGACCGTCAACGCCGCGATCGGCGTGCGCAGCATCGTGGAGATCGTTCCGGGGCGCGGCCCTGCGCGGCTGCGCTCCGAGAACTTTTCCCTCTGCGCCGAGGCTCGGGATACGCACGGCTTCTCCAAGGAAGGGAAGCTGGGGCTGATCGCCTCCGCCCTCCGGTTCTTCCCGCCGGTTAAGGGGGTCGAGCTCCGGTTCCGCAATGAAGCGCCGCTGGGTTCGGGGATCGGCGCGTCGTCCTCGCTTCTCGTGGCCGCGATGCTGGCGATGTACGCCTTCCTCGGGAAAAG
>JAGVHM010000104.1 GCA_020056545.1 bacterium | reverse complement strand
GCCTCGATAGACGAGACGCGCAGTCGCCTCGACGCCATTCTTGCGGGCTTGCGGAAGATGCCGGAGGTGAAGCACACCTATGCGACTGTCGGCGCGGGCGAATCGGCCACGGTGCGGGACGGGATGGTGTACGTCAAGCTGGTGGAGAAGAAGGACCGCAAGCAGCAGCAGGACCAGCTCCAGCGCAAGGTTCGGGCCGACCTTCAGCTTATTCCTGGGATCCTTCCATCCATAGTGGAAGTGGGCAGGATGAGCGGCGAAAAGCCGCTGCTGGTGAATATAAGGGGAGAGGACATCGCCCTGCTCAAGCGGTACGCAGCCGAGCTGAAAAACGAAATGTACCGAATTCCGGGGATCGTCGACCTGGAGGCCACTCTGGAGCATGACATCCCGGAGTTCCGCCTTCTGGTCGACCGGTCGCGGGCGGCGGACCTGGGGGTCACCACCAACGACATCGTCCGGACGGTCGGAGCCCTGGTCGGCGGACAGGCGGTGTCCACCTACGAGGACGAAGACGGGGACTCCGTGGATGTGCGCGTCCGGCTTCCGCTGGCGATGCGGCAGGACCCGTCGCAGGTCGAGAGGCTGCGGCTGGCGGTCAATCGTGGAACGGGAGGGATGAGCCTGGTTCCGCTAAGCGAGCTGTTGAGCTACGACTTGAGCAACACCCCCTCCGAGATCAACCGGCAGGACCTGACACGGCAGGTGGTCATATCCGCCAACCTGGACGGACTTCCGCTGGGCGAGGCGATGAACAAGGTCCGCGCGGCCGCCTCCCGCATGAAGCTGGCGCCCGGCTACCGGGTCGTCTTCTCCGGCGAGGGCGAGGACATGGTCGAGTCGTTCGGGTACATGGGGGAGGCGCTGTTGCTGGCTGTCATCTTCGTGTACCTCATCCTGGCTGCGCAGTTCGAATCGTTCATCGACCCGCTCGCGATAATGCTTTCGCTTCCGCTGTCCATCGTGGGGATGGCGGGGATGCTCTTCCTGACGGGCGACACGATCAACATCATGTCGCTCATCGGCCTGATCATGCTTATGGGGCTGGTCACCAAGAACGCGATCCTCCTCGTGGACTACGCGAAGGTGCTGCGGTCGAGGGGGATGGACCGCGCCGAGGCGGTGATAACCGCGGGGCGCACCCGGCTGCGGCCCATCATGATGACGACGCTCGCGATGATCTTCGGAATGCTGCCGCTGGCGCTGGCGCTCGGAGCGGGGGCCGAGATGCGGGCGCCCATGGCCCGGGCCGTCATCGGGGGGCTTATCACATCGACCTTCCTGACGCTGCTCGTCGTTCCGGTCGTGTACACGATCCTCGACGATTTGGGGGAGTGGATCCGCCGCCGGTGGGCAGGAGTTCCCGTGCCGTCCGGGGGAAAGGGGAGCGCATGAAAATGGAAACCGCAGCGACTTCGAGAAGGCGGATGGTTTATCGCTTCTTCGTGGTACTCCTTCTCGCCGCGGGGTTTATTTTCCCGCCGTCGTCCCGGGGGGCTGACAACGCCGTCAAGGTCCTGAATCTGGAGGAGGCGCTTTCCATTGCGTCCGGGAAGAACCGCGACATCCGCAAGGCTATCGAGTTCCGCAGGCAGGTGGAGGGCCGTTATGTCGACGAGCGCGCCGCCGCGCTTCCCCGGGTCGTAATAACATCCTCCTTCTCCCGCGACCGGGACGAGAGCCAGAAGGCGTTCGGCGGCGGGTTCATCCCCCTCGAGCGGGAGACCCGCTCGGCCGAGGCGGGGATCTCCCAGCCGCTGTACACGTGGGGGCAGATCGGCGCCGGCATCAAGGCGGCGAGGATCGCGTTTTCGGCAGCGGACGACCGGATTCGGCTATCCCGCCAGTCGACGTCGCGTGACGTCACGGCCTCCTTCTACGACATACTGCTCGCGCGCGATTTGAACGGGATCGCACGGCAGAACCTGGACCAGAAGATCCGGCACCTCGACGAGGCCGGCAAGAGGAACACCGCGGGGACCGCCACCGATTACGACGTCCTCGCCGCCGGGGTTGCGGCGGATAACGCCCGGCCCGACGTCATACGGACGGAGAACCTCGTGCGGACGTCGCGGGAGAGGCTGCGGTTCCTGCTCGCCCTCGAGGGGCAGGAGGTGGACGCGAACGGCACCCTCCTGTCCGCCGTCGACCCCTATCCGACGTACGAGGAGACATTCGGTGCCGCGCTGAAGAACCGGCCCGAGCTATCGGAGCTTCGGCACCGGATCGACATATCGCAGGAGCTGGTGACCATCGCCAATGCCGGCGACAAGCCTCGCCTCGATCTGAAGGGCGGAATAGGATGGCGGAACCTCGACGTGATAACCTCCGACGCCAGCGGGACCGTCTGGTCGGCGGGGGTGTTCTTCACATATCCGATCTTCGACGGACTGCGCACGCGCGGCAAGGTGGCGCAGGCGAAAAGCGAGAAGGCGTCGCTCAGGATCGACGAGGCGAAGCTGCTTGACGCGATAGCGCTCGAGACGCGCGACGCGGTGAACGCGGTGCGCGAGGCGGGGGAGATAGTCAAGGCGCTCTCGGGGACGGTGTCCCAGGCGGAGCGCCTGCTCGCGTTGGCGGAAAAGGGGTTCGAATACGGCGTAAAGACGAGGCTCGATGTGGAGGACGCCGTGCTGAACCTCATACAGGCGAAGGGCAACCTGGCAAGGGCCAGGCGCGATTACCTCGTCGCCCGCGTCAACCTGGAACTCGTAAAGGGGACGCTCGGAGAGGAAGGCCCGACGGTGCAGCCAAAGGAGAAACAGTGGCAGCCGGCCGAAAGCATCCCCGGGATCTTCATGGAAGTCATCGAATTCCAGCCCCGGCTGGACAGGAAGGACAACACTCCGGAATAATCGATAAATAAGGGGATCCGCCTTGCGGATCCCCGGCGCGATGGTGGCGATGTCCGGTTTTCTTGATATAGTTATCCTTACATGGAAACACTCCAGATTCTGACCCTGGTCGCCGTCGCGGCTACGCTGCTGGTGGTTATACTTCGGCGCCCCCCTTCATCCGATGAGCGCCTCGATCGGATGGAGAGGACCTTCTCCGACTCACTGCGGGCGAGCGCATCGGAACTCGCGCGCGCGCAGACGGATGCGTCCGGCCGCATCCGCCAGGAGGTGTCGGAGAACATCCTCAAGGGGATGGACGACATCTCCCGGCGTATTGAGGAGCGGCTGTCGGAGATAAAGGGCGAGGTGGCGCGGGAACTCTCGGAGACGGCCGACCGCAACATCAAGGGGTTCGACCAGGTGGCGGGGCACCTGAAGGAACTCTCCGCCGCGACCGGGCAGGTTGTCCTTCTCTCCCGCGACATCAACCAGCTGAACGTCCTGCTCACCCAGCCCAAGGCGCGCGGGGCTTTCGGGGAGCTTACCCTCAACCAGATGCTGTCCGACCTGTTCGGCGACCATGCGGAGATGTTCGAGCTCCAATACCTGATGGACGGAGGGGAGAAGGCCGACGCGGCGATATTCGTCCGGCCCGACAGGAGCCAGTTCGTATGCGTGGACGCCAAGTTCCCGATGGCGAACGCACAGCCGCTGCTGGAAGGGGAGATCGACGACGCCCAGCGCAAGGATTACGAAAAGGCGTTCGCACGCGACGTGCTGGCACAGGCCGAATCGATCCGGTCGAAGTACATCCGCCCCCCGAAGACGCTGGACTTCGCCTTCCTCTTCGTCCCCGCGGAGTCCGTCTACTATCTGGTCTTGCGGGACCGGTCGCTTCACGAGCAGCTCCTGCGGCTGCAGGTGGTCCCCACCTCGCCGAACAGTTTCTACGCCTACCTGCAGGCGCTGGCGTTCGCCTTCCGGGGGTTCAGGATCGAGCAGAAGACCCGGGAGATCCAGGTCCTGCTGGAGCGGGTGGGAAAGGATTTCGAGCGGTTCGCGGACAACTTCCGCATTTTCGGAAGACACCTGGACAACGCCCAGGCGAAGTACATGGAATCCGTCAGGGACGTGGAGCGGTTCCGGGCGCGGATCGGCGCCCTCAGGAGCGGGGAGGGGGAGCTTCCGGAAGGGTGAGGGGCGTCTCCCCTCCGGAAGCGTCTCCCTAACGTTCCAGCTGGTTGTGCAGTTTCCCCCGAAGCCGAAGTACCGCCTGCGCGTGCAACTGGCAGATCCGCGGCTCTCCGAGGCCGAATATTTCGCCTATTTCCCTCATCGTGAGGTCCTCGAAGTAGTAGAGGGCGATCAGCTGCTTCTCCCTCTGGGGGAGTGCGTCGATCGACTTGGCA
Source organism: bacterium (assembly GCA_020056545.1). Classification (GTDB taxonomy): domain Bacteria; phylum Desulfobacterota; class Deferrimicrobia; order Deferrimicrobiales; family Deferrimicrobiaceae; genus JAENIX01. Next base: position 9,953 of record JAGVHM010000104.1, on the reverse strand, counting down.
AGGACCTCCTTGAGGTCCTTAAGCAGTTCCTCTTCCCGCGCCTCGTCCTTTGCCGCCTCCCACAGGAAGCGCTGGATGCCGGATCCGTCGCCGTCTTCCTGGTATTCGTCATGGGAGAGGACCGACAGGCCGGACAGCATCGCCAGCCGTTTATGGAGCTCATCCACGGTTATGTCCAGGTCCTCGGCTACTTCATTCTCTTCGGGGGGGCGTCCCAGCAGCCCTTCAAGGCGCGAGTAGGCATTCCGGAGTCTCGTGGAGGACTGCCGGATGGAGCGGGGGAACCAATCCATTTCGCGCAGGTAGTCCAGCATCGTTCCGCGGATGCGGAATTCCGCGTAGGTCTTGAACTTGATCCCTCTTGACGGGTCGAACCGGTCGGCCGCGTCGAGGAGACCGACGACCCCGGAGCTTACCAGGTCATCCATGTCGATATTCGGGGGGACCCGCATCTTGATGCGGGCCGCGTGGTATTTGATCGTGGGGATGAACTCTTCCACCAGCGCCTCTTTATCGAACGCTGCCGGCGGAGGAACGTAATCGTGGTATTCACAAGCCGTCGCGGCCTCTCTCGGGGCCATATTCGCCTCCTCTCCTTTGGTTCGTCACGGGGGTACGGCAGAAATAGAGCAGCAACAGCCATGCCAAGAGGAGGGGAACATCTAAGCAGCTGAAATGTAACGGTAATAAATTACGTGGGAGTGTGGATATCGACGACAGGCACTGTCATATATTTGACGTCATGGCATACTTATGACGAAATTTGACAGTCCAACCTCTTCCGTTTCAGCATTTCCAGCAGGGTTGTCCGCTTAAGCCCCAACAGGTTGGCGGCCTTGTTTTTGTTCCCCTTCGTCAGCGAAAGCGCCTGCGTGATGAGGCGGTCCTGGAAGGAGTCCGTCGCTTCACGGAAATTGATTCCGCCTTCACCAAGGTCGAACCCCGCGGTGTTCGGGACCGGTCCGCGGCCCTTCGGCTGCATGGCCGGCGGCAGGTCGTCCGCGTCGAACCATCCCTCGTATTTCAGCACGACAAGGCGCTCGACCAGGTTTTCCAGCTCCCGGACGTTTCCCGGCCACTTGTAGCGCATCATGAGCTCCATCGCATCGGGCCGGAATCCCATGGCAAGGCGCCCCATCTTGCGGTTCCATTTCTGGAGGAAGTGATCGACCAGAACGGGGATGTCGTCGATCCGCTCGCGCAGCGGGGGAATTTGGATGGGGATCACGTTCAGCCGGAAAAAAAGGTCCTGCCGGAACCGTCCCGCCGCGATCTCGTTCTCCAGGTTCTTGTTGGTGGCGGCGATGACGCGGACGTCCACGTTCACGGTCTTCGTTCCCCCGACCGGTATGAAGGACTGCTCCTGCAGCACGCGCAGCAATTTCGCCTGGAGGGAAGGGCTCATCTCGGCTATCTCGTCGAGGAAGATCGTCCCGCGGTGGGCCATCTCGAACCTGCCGCTCCTCTCGACGTGGGCCCCCGTGAAGGCTCCCTTGACGTGCCCGAAAAGCTCGCTTTCGAGCAGCTCGGCCGGGATCGCGGAACAGTTGACGGCCACGAGCATCCGGTCCAGCCTCTTGCTGTTGTAATGGACCGCCCGCGCTATAAGCTCCTTGCCGGTGCCGCTTTCGCCCAGAATAAGGATAGTGGAATCGGAGTCCGCGACTTTCCGGACCAGGTCCAGAACCTGCCGGAGCTGCACGCTCACTCCGATTATCGTGTCGAATGTGTGGTGGCGCATCGCCTGCGTCTTAAGGTGGATGTTCTCTTTCCGTATGCTGGCAAGCTCCAGCGCCCGGCCGACCAGGTTGGATACGTCCATGATTTTGAACGGTTTCGTGATGTAATGGAACGCGCCCAGCTTCATGGCCTGCACCGCGTTCTCCACGGTCCCGAAGGCCGTCATCATGATGACCTCGCACTTCGGGTGCGCCCTCTTCGCATGGGCCAGGACCCCGAGTCCGTCCACCCCCGGCATCATGAAATCCGTCAGGACCACGTCTATGTCGGTCTGATTCAGGATGGAGATCGCCTCCTTGCCGGATTTCGCAAGGTACAGGCGGATATCCTGCGAGGAAAACACCTCTTTCAGGAGTGATAGGGTGAGTTCCTCGTCGTCGGCAATCAGAAGCGATTTAGGCATGAGCTGATTTTACACCTGTTCCCGTAAAGTTTCCCGGGGAATCGGACGATATGAGTCATATTGGCGGAGAAACCACATCCGGAGACAGACCGCGCGTGAACCAATCAGGCAGCAGGAAGGGTAACGGAAATGAAAAGGGAGGCGACCCCCGGAGAGTGCAGGAATTGCGAACCGCCCTGGAAGGCGGCAAATACCGCGTGGAGCCACGGAAAGTCGCCGACAAGATCATCAGGGACGCCGTGCGGGTGATCCGCGGACGGCTCCGGTAATCGTTCCCCCCCTCGCCCGAATTGCGATAAAATCACGGTAAAACCAGTTGGAGCGGTCGATCTTGCGACACGGCGTAGCCGCGACTCCATGCGTTGTTATCGGACGGATACGGGCCGGCATGCCGGTCCGGCGAAAGTAGCGGTATCGGCCGTGACCCGCGAAGGTTTCAACGAAGTCCTCCGGCTGGCGCTCGACGATCTTCCGGAGCTTTTCCGGCAGGCGCTCGACAACGTGGCGGTAGTTGTGGAGGACTGGCCTCCCGAATGGCTCCTGGACGAGCTGGAGGTTCCTCCCGACGATATCCTGTACGGTTTTTATCACGGCATCCCGCTTCCGGAGCGCTCGGTTTCATTCTCCGGAACCTTGCCGGACAAGATCTCCATATACCGGGGTCCTCTCGAGGAGGACTTCCCGGACCGCCGGGAGCTCAAGCGCGAGATTCGGCTGACGCTTCTTCACGAGATCGGGCACTATTTCGGGATGGACGAAGAGGAGCTGGAGCGGCTCGGCTACCGGTAGATTTTTCAGTCCGGTATACAGTATACTGATGTGCTGGCGCCCCGCCCGCACAATTCAACCTTTCACGGCGAAAGGGGGAAAGCGATGCTTGCACTGCGCCGCGTGTTTTTCGAAGGATCGTTTCGGCCCGAGCTCGTTCTCCTGCACTACGACGTCGTCCCCGAAGGATCCCCGGACCGGTTGCTTGCCCGCTCGACCCTGGTTGTTCCGCCGTCGGGCGAGCCGGGCAGAAGGGAGACGCGGATATTTCTTCCATCCCCGCCGCCGGCCGGGCGGCTCCTCGTCCGGTATTTCTTCTCCACGGTGGGTAACGGCGCGGAATGGTTCTCTCCCGTATACGAGGCTGCGGTCCCCGGAGAAGACGTCATGGACGATCTGTGCCATGTCGAGGAGAAGGGCCCCGGCAACCTTCCTCCCGCCGCCGGCCTCGGGATGTTCCGTATCCGGCTGCCGCTTAAGTGGGGGGAACCCGGGGATGGGACCGTGCGCTACGGGTTCGGGGCCATGCGGAAAAAACCGTCTCCGGATCTGTGCAGGGCGGCGTACGACATGGAAGGCGGCGCTCCCGTCGTCGAAATTCCCGAGGCCCTCTCGGTCCTCAAGAACCGGCCGATGCCTTATTTCCTGTACCACATCGCCGGGGATAATGGAGAGCTTGCCGCCGACAAGATCAACTGCGCGCGCATTACCCTGCAGGACGACACGGGAGAGGTTCTGTGCTCCCGCCTTCTCTGGAGCGACCCGTCCTGGACCGTGCAGAACCTTTCGGTGATGGAATTGAAGAAGATAGGAATCGGCGCGGGGAGAGCCGCGGATATCTACTTTGCCCGCGACCGGGACGCCTTTCTGCGGGAAAGGTCAGTGGCTCTCGACCGGCATCCGCTTCCCAGGACGTTCGAGGCATACGTCTTCGGCACGGAGGGGAGCGTCGTCGAATACTGTTTCCAGGTGCTGCTGCTGCGGCGGGACGGATCGGTCGTCGCCGGTTGGCGGAACCGCGATGGTGGAAACTGGCAGGTGACACTGTAGGGACGGCCTCTCCGCAGGCAGCTACCGGAGTTTCCCGAGCGCGGAAAGCAGCGCGTCGATCTCCGCATCCGTCCCGACGGTGATGCGAAGGCAGCCCGAAAGCCTCGGGGTGTCGAAGTACCTCACCAGGATCTTCCGTTTTTTAAGGGCCTCGTAGACCGGCGCGGCGGATTTTCCGCCCGCCCTTTTCGCAAGGACGAAATTGGCCTGCGACGGGAAAGGCGAAAATCCGACTCCGGGCAGCGCGCGGACAAGGCGTTCGCGGGTCATTTTGATTCGGCCCGCGTTTCTCTCCATCCATCCGATATCCCGCAGCGCCGCTTCCCCGGCGGCGATGCTCAACCGGTTCATGTTGTAGGAATCCTTCACCTTGTTCAGTCCCCGGATGATGCGCGTGTGCGCGAATCCCAGGCCGATCCGCAATCCAGCAAGGGAAAAGGATTTGGACATGGTTCGGAGGACGATCACGTTCTTACGCTCCCGCGCCAGCGAAAGCGCGCTTTCCTGCGCGAAGTCGGCGTAAGCCTCGTCCACCACGAGCAGTCCCGGGACGCTGTCGGCGAGACGGGAAAGGACCGGAAGGGGGACCTCCGTCCCCGAGGGGGAATTGGGGCTGGCCACCATCGTGACGTTCGCCCGGGAACGGAAGATGCGCGCCGGGAGGGTGTAGTCGTCCGGATAAGGGATGCCCAGAATCCTCCCCCCCTGGATCCGAACCAGGGTTTCGTAAAGCGAGTAGGTCGGGACGGGACAGCACAGCGCGTCCTTCTCCCCGATGAAGGCGCGCGCGATCATGGCCAGCAGGTCGTCCGAGCCGCTTCCCGCGATCGTCTGCGAAAGGTCGAAGCCGTATGTCAATGCCGCCTGGCGGCGAAGGCGCGTCGCGTCCGGGTCGGGATATAGACGGAGAGTGTCCTTGAGCTCGGACATGACGGCCCGCCGCACCATGGGAGAGGGAGGATACGGGTTCTCGTTGGTGTTGAGCTTGATGTAGCCGCCGTCCTGCGGCTGCTCCCCCGGCTGGTACCCCTCCATGCGCGCGATGTTGTTCCGGAACGCCACGCTCATGACTTCGCCCTCTTCTTCCGGGTCTTGCCGAAAAATCTATCCCCCAGCCTCCGCCAGGCCGGCAGCGATCGTTCGACGGTCTCCGGGGAGACGCAGAACGCGAGGCGGAAGTGTCCCTTGCGTCCGAACCCACTGCCGGGGACGATCAGCACGTTTTCCTCCCGCGCCGCCGCGACGAACCTCATCTCGTCCGCGGAGGGGGACCGCGGGAACAGGTAGAACGCCCCCCCCGGCGGGACCAGGGAGAACCCCGCCTCGCCAAGCGTTTTTACCAGCAGGTCCCTGTTCCGTCGATACACCGAGATGTCGGCCCCCAAATCCTGGAACCTTGCGACCGCTCGCTGCATGAGGGACGGCGCGTTGACGAACCCTAGCACGCGGTTGCAGAATACGCACGCGTCGGCGAGCTCCGCGGCGTCGGCGGCCCTGGGGCTTACGGCGAGGTAGCCGATCCTCTCCCCGGGGAGGTTCAGGTCCTTGGAGTGCGAGTAGGCGACGAGAGTGTTCGGTATCGCGGCGACCGGCGGTGAAAACGTCGTGCCGGGGTAGACGATCTTCCGGTACGGCTCGTCGGAAAGGACGTAGATCGGCCCGCGCGTCCGCTTCTCCCCGGCCGCGAGCACACCCGAGAGCGCAAGCAGGTCGCCCGCCGGATACACCGCGCCCGTCGGGTTGTTGGGCGAGTTGAGGATCAGGGCCTTCGTGCGGGAAGAGATCGCCTTGCGGATCGCCTCGAGGTCGAGCTGAAAATCTTCCGTGGATTCCGCGACGACCGGCACACCGCCCGCGTTCCGAACGTAGAAAAGGTACTCGACGAAGTACGGGGCGATCACCACGACCTCGTCACCGGGGGACAGGATAGCCTTTAGCGCCACGTTGATGGCCCCCGCGGCGCCCACGGTCATGACGATGGATCCCTGGGCGAAGGGAAGCCCGGTCGATTTCCGAAGGCCTTCCGCCACCTTTTCGCGAACGTCCGCGAAACCGGCGTTAGGCATGTATTTGTGGAGGTCCGGGTCCGGGGCGGCAGCGAGCCGCGAGATCTCCTTCGCCAGCCGGGGGGGCGGGTCTCCGTAAGGGTTGCCCAGGGTGAAATCGTAAACGTTTTCCGGCCCCTTTTCCGCTTTCAGCAGGGCGCCTTCCTCGAACATCTTCCGGATCCAGGATCCCTGGCGGATCGCCTCTCGGATTTCCGGTGAAGCGGGCATGGGTTCTCCTTTTTATATCGGTGAACTTCACGATACGTCATGGGAACGTCTGATATCAAGGCGAAAGGACCAGAATTAACATTGAAACATTCAGATGTATGGCCTAAATTAGGGAAGATTTTCTGAGAACCTGCCGATATGCATTCCATGGGGTGGAATGTCTTGACGTTTCGGAGAATTCGACGGCTGCTGTCCACCTTGCCGGCCCTTTTCCTGGCGGCGGGGATGTGGGGCTGCGTCACCGGGAAGGTGCTGACTCTTCCCGAGGGTCCAACGCGTCCTTCCTCCAACGCGATGACGAAAGCGAAGGGTTCCGCGCCGGCGGTGGTCGTTCTCGATTTTGCGTGGGAGATGAATCCCTCTTCGGAGATCGGGCGGGACTTCGACCACGTACGGTCGATCGTATGGGAAGGGAATCCCGGGAAAGCGATGGCCGACCTGGTGGCGGCCGTGCTGTCGGAAAAGGGGATTTCCGCGGTGCGGGCCGCGGGCGAGTCAGGGATGCCCCCCGACGTCCCTTCGAAAGTCTGGGGGCGCGTGGAAGCGTTCCGCGTCGACGTCAAGCGATCAAGGATGGTCACGGTGGATATCGAGGCGGTCTCGGCGGTGAAAATCCATGGGTCGGGTCCTGGCGCACCTGCGGGGTGGAATACCTCCGTGTCATACACCTCCGGGTACACGGAGCCGATGTTCGTCTCGCCGGAAGAAGTCCTTCAAGCGATCAACCGGGCGGCCAACGCGGTCGCCGAGGAAGGGGTCCGCCGGCTGATCGAGGCGGGGGTGGTCGCTCCCAGGTAACGGCAGAGTCAGCGGAAAAGGGGGAGGGAAATGACCAAGACGGGAAGAATCTTCGTTTTCCGGGTCTCCATTGTTCTGTTACTGTTACTGGTCGTTTCGGGTTGCGATTCCGGCCGCTCTTCGAAAGTCGAGGTCCTTTCCGGCTCCGCGCCGGGCAAGAAGCTGATCCGGGTGGCCGCCTCCGACGAGGCGTATGTCCATTTCATCAAGTTGGCCGAGGACTATTCCCATAAGAGCGGGGTGCAGTTCGATATCTCCCAGGCCCAGGGAAAGGACATCCTGGGCCTGATCGAAAAAAAGACGGTGGACATCGGGGTCGCCGCGCGGCGCCTCGATCACGAAAAATTGGGTGGGAGCATAAGCTACATTCCCTATGCCTATGACGGCGCGGTTTTTCTGGCGGCCACCGACGCGAAGGTGCGGTCGCTTTCCCTCGCGCAGGCGCGGCAGATCCTCCAGGGGAAGATCACGAACTGGAAAGAGGTGGGCGGTGCGGACAAGGAGATTCGGGTAATCAATCGTCCCGTCTACTCGGCGGTTCCCATGTCCCTCGGGAACTCCCTTTTCAACGGGGAGTTACCGAGGGCCGGGTCGTCGATGGTCATGGAGACGAGCGAGAGCGCCTACCAGGCGATGAGAACCCTTTCCTCGTACTTTGCATACGCACCGCTCTCGCGCATCACCGTGGAGCACTTCCCGAGCGTTCCGCTGACCATCGAGGGGATGCCTCCCCTGATCACCAACGTGCCCGCCGAGAAATACCCGACCAAGATCGAGTACAGCCTTCTCATCCCGAGGGAGGCCCCCCCGGAAGTGATCGAATTCGCCAACTACACGCATTCGGTAGAGGCCGTACATTTCCTGGCGTCCATCGCGCTGGTTCCCGTTGGGGGAAAAATGTCCCTTTCCGCCTGCCACTGCAGGGCAACCGAGGGGACGTTCATGCCGACACGCGGCTCGTCGCTTGCAGGCACCTTCACCATCGCCGTGGTCCCGGAGCTCGGGGCGATCCAGCAGGAGAACCGCTATTCCGGGATCTCCAGATTGATCGCGGAGGAGATGGGGATGCGGACGCAGTTGAAGCACCTGGAGTCGTACGAGCGCGTGGTCCGCGAGTTCCAAGAGGGACGGGTCGACACCGCCTTCGTGGGGAGCCTGGTCTACGGCCAGCTCCACGAGCGGCTGGGCGTAGTGCCGCTGGCCCGCCCCGAGTCGGGGAAGGTGTCGCGTTACCAGGGCCTGGTCATCGTCCGCGCCGACAGCGGCATCCGGAACTTCGCCGGCCTCGGGGGGAAATCCTTTGCGTACGTCCCCGACACCTCGGCGGGCGAGCTGTTCACCCGTTTACTGCTGAGCAAGAGCGGAAAGGCAGCGGAACGGGAATTCTTTTCCCGGGTGGCGAGGGTATCCACGCATGCCGACGCCGTGCAGATGGTGGCGGAAGGCAAGGTGGACGGCGCCGCGGTGAAGGACCTCGTCCTCAAGCGGATGATCGGCGAGCGGGGGAAGGGGGGCTCCCACGCCCTGAAGGAGAACATTCGCATCCTCGAGTCCTCCCACTTATTCCCTGAGAACGCCCTCGTGGTCAGCGCGACGCTGGACCCGAAGCAGAGCGCGAAGCTGCGCGACATCCTCCTCTCCTGCGACAAGAAAGAGGCGGGGCGGGCCGCCCTCAAGGTGTTGGGCGCCGAACGGTTCATCCGGACGGGGCACGAGGACTACGCGAAGATGTACGAAATGGCGCAAGAGGCCGGCTACTCGTTCCGGAAGAAATGAAGCAATTCCTCGAAAGATTTCGCCACAGCATCGCCTTCCGCATCACGGGGGTGTTCCTGTTCCTGCTTCTCGTGTCGACCGTGGGCGTGGTCCTGATCCTTCGATACTATGTGGAGCACGACCTGAAGGAGTCCACCCGAAGCGACCTGGTCGGCGGCATGTGGCGCCTCGAGTCCGAACTGTTCCAGCTCCGCAACGAGCTGTCCCTGTTCGCCGAGCTCTCCGGCCGCACGATGATCCCGCAAGAGCAACTCGATATCACGGAAAGGACAGGCTTCCAGATCGAACTGGTCGAGAAATCCCGGGGCCGGAGGATCGAGATGGAAACTTACGTGCAGGCCGGGTCCAATGTCCCCCTGACGGGGATCCTGGACCGGGCCTTTGCCGGAATCTCCACGATCGATTACGAGCTTTACGAGGAGGGTCCGAAACGCTTGCATCTCCTAGCCGCCGCGCCTGCGGGAACCTTCGAGAAGGAACGCCGGGTATCGACAGCCTACGTGTCACTTGGGCGGGAATTCCTCCACCAGAAACGGACGACCCTGGGCGGAGACGTCACGCTGCTGACGAAGGGAGAGGTCATCGCTTCATCCTCCGCCTGCCGCGAATGCCTGGAATGCATTGGGAAAGTTCTGTTCGATCCGCAGCAGTGGTCCGTCCTTGACGCCGGGAGATCGGTATACTTCACATTCGATTGCAAACCGCCTCTCGCGGCGGTTGCGTTTCCGGTCAAGACCTTCGACGGAAAGACAATCGCCTTTGTCATCACCCACTCCAGGGAGGACGAGGAGAAAGCGCTTTACCATGCGACGCTCGGGGTCACGGGGGGGGGCTTGGCGTTTTCCCTCGCCATGGGCACGGCGTTTTTCCTCCTGACCTCCCGGGCGTTCCGCCCCTTGGCGGAGCTGACCCGGCTCACAAGAGGGATCTTCGATGGGCGGTACGGGGAAACGATTGCCGTGGAGGGAGAAGGAGAAGTGGCCGACCTCGCGCAGGCGTTCAACCGGATGAGCGTTTCCCTCCAGCAGGCGATGGAGGAGATATCGGAATGGAACCGGACGCTCGAAAGGCGCGTTGAGGAAAAGTCGGAGGAGCTGGAGAAAATCCACCGGCAAATGGTCGATGTGGAGAAGCTGGCGGCG